>JBDTAU010000195.1:0-3001 GCA_039924465.1 Dermatophilaceae bacterium | reverse complement strand
CGTCGAGGGTGGCAGTGTCGGCGCCAGGACGCCGCGGGTGTAGAACTCGCTACCCACGACACCACCGGCAGCCAGCGCAGCAGTCACCACGACGGTGACGGCGACCAGTCCAAACGGTGCACTCTCCCGGCCGGGCATCCCCAGCCGGTACAGCAGGGCGGCTCGCGCCTCGTAGCGCCGCCCGAAGACGTCGATCTCACGAGCGGCCATCCCGATGCCGCCGGCGAGAGCGAGCACGGCCAGCACGAGGACCATGCCGATGCTGGTCGAGGAGGACCGCGACACGCTCTCGAGCAGGGAGGACCGCGAGGTGACGAAGGCCTCTTCGAGCTTACCTTCGTGCAACCGCTGCTGGTAGAAGGGCTGCGCGAGGATCGTCGCCACCTCAGGGCCGGTCTTTCCCCGGACCATGAGGAGGGACATGGTCTCCTCGTCCGTGCCTCGGGTCTCCCGGAAGGCCGGTACGGCGCTGGCCAGGGCGCTGTAGGGGCGCGAATCCAGTCGCTGCGCATGCACCGACCGCACCGTGTAGGGGATCCGTGCTCCACCCGTGGTGGGGATCTCGATGGCGTCGCCCGGTCCGACACCGAGAGCCCTCGCCAGTGCTGCGTCGAGGTCGATCCACTCGTCATCGCCGACCGCCGCTGGACCGTCGACCCGGGTGGCCGCCGGGAAGAAGGACACGTCGGTGGTGTGCGGAGTGAGCGTCATGATGACGTCGGCGTCGATCGTCGCGCTGCTGCCGGGAACCGCGATCGAGGCCTGCCACCAGGCACCGAGGAACGTGTCGTCGGGACCGAAGTCCGCCAAGACGCGGTCGACGTCACTCGGCACGAACATGACGTCGGCGGTGGTGTCGTAGAGCCCGCGAGAGTAGGGGGCCAGGTTGAGCTCGCGCTGGACGGAGTAGATCAGCCCGAGCGCGACGGCCAGGCTGACAGCCGCCGTCACAGCGGCTGCCAACCTGACCAGATCCCCGCGCACGATCGGGACCAGGGTCAGCCACCGCGATCCCACTGAGTTGGTGCTCGGCATGCCCCCGCTCCCTTCGGTCGTCCGCGGTGATCTACTTGACCGAGATTCGAACGATCGCGTTCGCGTGGGTGCAACCGGAGCCGCAGGGGTAGGTACCACTGAGGAAGAAGCCGGTGGTCCCCTTGATGTCGCCCTTGGCCGTCCCCGCCACCGTGACGCTCTTGTCACCCCAGAAGCTGGAGTTGCCGCGAACCTCCCACGAGTAGGCCCCCGTCTTGGAGTTCCAGTACTTGATGTAGTTGAGCCGGTACAGGTCCGCGTTCGAACTGTTGAGCACCGGCAACTTCATCGGGATATAGGGGTGGCTGTTGACGTAGTACCCCTTGACGGGGAGCGGGATCCCCAGGAAGTGGGCGTCGTAGACGATGTTGGCGGTCCCCTTGACGGAGCCGCCCACGACGACGGAGTCCGCCGATGTCGTAGCCTTGGCCGTGATCGTCCAGTTCGTGTCTCCCCCGATACTGACCGAGGTTCCGGCGTGGGCCGGTACCGACGCGAGCCCGAGCATGACGGCCGCCGCGACTCCCGAACGCGCCAAGCGCGAAGATGTCTTTCTCATCAGAGCTGTCCTTTCGTTCCTTGGTGTGTGAGGCCGAATCTGCTCGAGCACTCTCACGATGGCAGCAGCGTCCGGAACGAATCCATCACTTCACCCGACGCGCAGTGGACATGGCAGGAAGCGGCCACCTGAGCCGTCTGGGACCGCCGACACGCCGGGGACCCGACAGCCGCCCCGGATCCGGCCCGACTACCGGGCCCGGTCCCGCAGGGTCGGGCATGGTGTCTTGCGGGTCGGCGAGTGTCTCGCGGGGTCGGGACGGGCCTAACCGGTCAGGAGATCCAGCCGCTGCGCACCGCGTGTGCGGCGAGGGCGAAGCGGGAGCCGGCGCCGGCCGCGGTCGCCAGGTCCGCTATGAGGCGTCGGATGGTGCGGACCGAGACCTTGAGATGCCGCGCGATCGTCTCGTCCTTGTAGCCCTGCGACATGAGGACGAGGACCTGCCGCTCGACAGGCGAGGGCGCTGCGGGTTTCCCCGGCGACTCGAGACCCGGCGCGGGCACGACTGCGTCCCAGCAGGAGCGGAAGAGCGCCGAGAAGGTGTGGACCAGGCCGGGGTGCCTGACCAGCAGGGCGCCACGGCCAGGGTCATCGGGATCCTGGGCAACCATCGCCGCAGCCCCGTCGACGACGATCATGCGGGTCGGCAGGACCGGCGCCAGCCGGACCTGAGCGCCCAGCGAGACCAGCCACTTCATGTAGTCGCTCGCATGGCTGTCGTTGGCCGCGCTCGAGATGTAGAGGAACCGGGTGCGCACCCCTCGTTCGAGCAGCTCTCGGTCGGTGCGCCTGGCCTGCGCGAGTGCGGGCTCGCTCGGGCGGTGGGACAACATCGTGTCGACGCTGTGCGAAGCGTTGCTGAGCAGCTCGCCGAGCGCCGTGACCACCGCATCACGATCATCGAAGACCTCCAGAGCGCGGACCGTTCGCGCCTCACGCTCGGTCCGGTAGACCTCGGAGAGCTCGTGTCCTCGACGGCGCAGCTGCGCCAGGTCCGCCTGGCCCTGCTGGAGCGAAGCCGTCATGGCGTCGAGAATCCTGGACATCCCCAACTCCGGCGTGACGATCCGGTGCGCATCCGCGTGCTCCTGAGAGGCGACGACGAGGCCGGCACCGGCAAGCTCGTCCAGACGGGCTCGCAACTGCTCGGCCGACCAGCCCAACTCGACTGCGGTCGTCTCGAGGTCCCAGTCCGGATGCCGTAGCAAGGACTCGTAGAGCATGAGCATCTCGGCTGAGGGTCGTTGATCCTGCACCGCTCGCTCCCCCTGTCCATACCTTGCCGTGGCCACGACCGGCCTCGCGTCGCACTCCCAGGCGGACTCGTCTGCGATCAGACTAGTGCGATCTCCCACCGAACGAGGTGCCATGCTCATGGTTCACGTGGTGCTGACCCCTCTGGGTCAG
>JBDTAU010000194.1:0-4474 GCA_039924465.1 Dermatophilaceae bacterium | reverse complement strand
GGGGGCGCGGTGTTCCTCGTCTCGGACGCTCTCATCGCTCTGCACGCCTTCGCCGACCTGACCCTGCTTGCGTACGGGCTGTGGGTGATGCTCACCTACGTCGCGGGCCAGGCGCTGCTCGTGGCCGCTGTGCTCCGGGTGGCCACAGCATCTCGAGCACCCTGAGCACCGGGTGCCACCGCCCAGTCGATCGGCAGCGCCCGCCGGCCGGCGAGGTCCCGGCCCGGGGCGTCGCCGGCCGTCACCTGACGATGGAGAACGGCACCGTCACAACCCCCCCAGCAGGCATCCGACCCGGCTCTCGTGGCTCGCGACCTTGAAGGGCGTCTCATGGCACGGCTCCGGCTCTACCATGGAGCATGAGCAGCCGCGCCCCGAGCTCTGGGCCGCTGCGTGAGGCCCGGAGCTGTCATGACCACCTCGCCGGACAACTGGGCGTGGCGCTCACGCAGACGGCGCTGGACCGCGGGTGGGTGATCGCGGACGGCGAGGACTGGTCGCTCGCCGCCGACGCGGCCGATCGGATCGCGGACGGTCTCGGCCTCCAGCTCCACCTCGACGCCACCTCGCGACGGCCCGATGTGCGGCTCTGCCAGGACTGGACCGAGCACGCCCCGCACCTGGCCGGCCGGCTCGGTGCCGCTCTGCTGAGCGCCATGCGTGACGCAGGCTGGGTCGAACCCACCGCCGGCAGCCGCGCACTGACGGTGACTTCGCTGGGTGCGCAGTGGCTGCTTCGTACGGGCGTGCACGGCGTCGTCGTCGACGAGTCCGGCTGCGACGCAGACAGTCTCTGCTACTCCGGAGGTGTTAGCGTCACCGCTGCGGCCGCGCAGGACTGGGGCGGGCTCGTCGAACGCGCCGCCCGTGAGGGCTGGATGGGCGTCTCCGCACTGGCCGCGTTCCGTGGCACCGTCAGCGACGCCGTCACGCGCAACGTGTCCGCCTACGGCCAACAGGTTGCCGACACCATCTGGTCGGTCCGCACCTGGGACCGGGTGGAGCGCACCCAACGCACGTTCGCTATGGCCGACTGCGAGTTCCGCGGCGGCGGCTCGCGGCTCGCCCCCAACAATGGCCAGGCCCGGTACGACGTCATCGACGTCGCCTTCCTCTTCCGCGCCGGGACCATCACCCCGCCGCTGATCGACCCCGATCTGCTGCACCTGCTCGACGCGCAGCAGGGGGACCGGGTGCCGCTCGCGCGGGTGCGCGACGCGGTAATCGCGGTCGGTCCCAACACCTGAGGGTCCGTCTGCCGCTGCGTCGGCTGAGCGGCACACGGACTCCTCGATCCGGGCCGCTCAAGAAGGACCCAACTCCCCCCACCTAGCGTGGAGTCATGGTCGCGGTAAGACTCCGGTCGTCGCTCTCGTGAGCGGCGTGGCGCTGTGCGGGTTGATGTTGGCGGCCCGGTCACACGCGTCGCACGGGTGGTCGTCAGGCGCTGTCAGTCAGCTGTTGTTGTGCACCTTGACCACAGCCTGCAACTCGGGGTGGTTGGACAGGGCCTGTGTCGAGGAGGACTGGGTGCCCCAGGTGTAGGCATAGTCCAGCACCGGGGACGGGACGTTGGCCTTCCACGTGGAGAGCATGGTCGTGAGCTCGGTAGCTGTCGGCGTCCGGTAGTAGGGGTTGGTCCCACCCTCCTGGCCGAAGGCCTGGTAGACCGGCGCGATCTGGCTGCGGGGGACACCGGCCTTGACCGCGGCGTTGACCCGCTCCGGGATCTTGGTGAAGTCGCAGGGCGCGCCGAGGTGGCAGGGGTAGGAGTCCACGCCGAGAACGTCAACATGCGTCTTTGACGGGGCCAGGGCCGCGTACTCGCACCCGAGGCTGCCGTTGCAGTACTTCGAGCCGTCCAGCACGACGATGAAGGACTTCTGGGTGGGAGCCACGGCCCGCACGTAGTCGGCGCGGGCCGCGATCTCACCGACAACCGTCGGGAACAGGATCGGGTGTGGCTCGTCGGCGATGAAGTAGCCGAAGACGCGCGGGTCCTGGGCGAGGGCGTCGACCTGGGCCTTGAACTGGGCCCGGCTGAAGCCCTCTGCCCCGTCGGCCTTGCCGAGGTTTCCGACCCAGATCATGGCGTGGGTGCCGCTGGGGAGCGCATCGAGCTTGGTCTTGACCCCAGCTGGGTTGGAGGTCGATCCGGAGACGTCGAAAACGGTGAAGCCGGCCGAGTGGGCGGCGGCATAGGCCCCTGCGAGATTGACGGTGAAGTGCGCTGTGGAGGTGGAAGTCGTCGGCGTCGGCGTGGGGCTGGGCGTCGGGGGCTGGGTCTGACTGGAGGTCGGGCTCGGCGTCCGGGTTGGCTTGTGGGGCGGCCGCTTGGCGAGCTCCTTGTTCGCTGCCTCTGGCTGCGCCGCCGGCTGCGCCGTGGTCTGCCCAGCGGCGGGCTGCGCCGTCGTGGGGAGGGTGGCCGCAGCGGCGGCGGGCACGAGCAGTGCAGCGGCGGCGAGGCCGATGGCGGCAAAGGTCGAGGGGCGAGTAGGCATGTCGGGGGACCTCAAATGTGGTTGGCTGAAAAACGTGCCCTCCCCGGCGCGCGACACCCTACGCACGACCGGATGAGGCCGCCCGGTGCGTCTCGATCCGTGGTCAGCGGGTGCTCGTGGGACCAGCGCGCCGTGCAGGAGTCACCGGCTGATCTGACGCACAGCGCCAGAGGCGGCCAGTGCGGTGGTCCTGCTCTGGTCGCAGTTCTCGGAGGAGGGCGGCGCATCGGGCACGACGGGCACGCCGCCTCCGACGACGCCCGTTGCCCCGTCGCCGGCTGCCAGTAGCTCGGGTCCCGGGCCCGGCACCCCGCGCGCCTCAAGTCCGGCAGCGCGTCCGGGCAGTGCGCTCGCCGTCGCGGCCACGCTGACCGTCAAGGGCCGTGCGCCCAAGACCGGGTACTCCCGAGACCCCTACACCGCCCGGACGATCGCCTTGACGTCGCCCGTCAGGTCGGCGTCAAGGCGAAGTGCGGGGTGCGGGTCACGGCCGCCGAGCGGGACGCCATGACCCGCGTGCTCCGCACCTGCCCCAACGAACCGGTCCCCGCCGCCCAAGGATTCACGCTCGGTGGTGGGCGTGAAGAAGTGGTCGTGGCGCCGAAGCCGGCCCCGCCCAAGCCTGCCGCGACCGCACCGGCGCCGTTCGTGGGCGCGCCCAAGCTCGACACCCGCTATCCGACGTGCAAGGCGGCCAAGAAGGCGGGACTCGGGCCCTACCGGAGTGGCGTGGACCCCGAATACCCGTGGTATCGCGACGCGGACCACGACGGGGTCGTCTGCGAGTAGCCCACCGAGCTGGCCGTATGCCGCTGAGCCGGCTCAGAGTGCTGGTGACACTCCGCACGGGGTGAGTTCGATGATGACGTCGGCCAGGTGGTCGGACACGAAGATCCGCCCGGACGAGTCGATGACCAGCCCCTGCGGCTCGATGAGTCCGGTCCGTGCGAGCGTCGTCGTGGCTCCGGTGGCGATCGCCGTGCGGGTGACGTCGTGACGGGTGTGCCGCACGTCGGTGACGACGAGGTTGCCGAAGCCATCGGGGGAGACGTCGTCGGGCATGACCGCCGGCGCGGCCTTGGTCCGGGTCCCGTCGGGGTGGACCTGCCAGACGTCGCCGCCGCACTCGTCGTCGACATAGATGGCGCCGTGGGGGTCGACGTCGGCCCCCACCGGGTGGACGAAGCCGGTGCCAATCGACGTGAGCTGGTGCCCATCGGTGCTCATCCGATAGATCGTCCCGTTGACGGAGTCCGGGACGATGCGCCCTGCCGGACTGGAGCGACCTCAGCGGGTGGGGGCGTCTGGCTGGGCATCGACGCCGGCCGAGAGGACATCGGCCAGGTCGTAGCTGACGGGCTCCTCGAGCTGGTCGAAGGTGCACGACTCGGGGGTGCGGTCCTCGCGCCACCGGACGAATTGAGCCGTGTGCCGGAAGCGGGTGCCCTCCATGTGGTCGTAGCGCACCTCGACGACGCGCTCGGGCCGGAGCGGGACGAAGGACAGGTCCTTCTGGTTGTTCCAGCGGCTGAACTCCGAGCTGCGCGGCGTCCGGACGGCTGTGTCGGCAACGTCAGTCTCCGCGGATCCGCTGGCCGGCGCGGCCCAGTTCCACGGGTGCTCGTCCCAGTCGGCGATGAGCGGCTGCAGTTCGTCGAAGAGCTCCTGGCGCCGAGCCATCGGGAAGGCCCCGATGACACCGACGCTCGCGAGCTGGCCGTCCGGGCCATAGAGCCCGAGCAGCAGGGAGCCGATCAGGTCGGGCCCGCCCTTGTGCACCCGGTAGCCAGCAACGACACAGTCGGCCGTGCGCTCGTGCTTGAGCTTGAACATCACCCGCTTGGTCGGCTGATACGTGGTGTCGACCGGCTTGGCGATCACCCCGTCGAGCCCGGCGCCCTCGAACTGGGTGAACCACTCCTTCGCGACGTCAGCATCGCTCGTGGCCGGCGTCAGGTGGATCGGCGCGGCGG
>JBDTAU010000193.1:0-6027 GCA_039924465.1 Dermatophilaceae bacterium | reverse complement strand
GAGCCTTCTTGACGTCCATCATGCCCGCGCCGGTCTGCTCGCGGAGTGCCTTGATGTCAGCGGCGGTGTAGTTCGCCATTCTTGGTTTCGCTCTTTTCGTCAGTGGAAGTGACTGTGTCGTATCTGGGTTCAGGCCTGCTCGGTCGCGTCGGCCGCGGGGGCCTCGGCAGCAGGCGCTTCAGCGGCAGGCGCCTCGGCAACGGGGGCTTCAGCGGCAGGCGCCTCGGCAACGGGGGCCTCAGCGGCAGGCGCCTCGGCAGCAGGAGCCTCGGCAACGGGGGCTTCGGCGGCAGGCGTCTCAGCGGCAGGGGCTTCAGCCTTCTCCGCAGCATCGGCGTCAGCGTAGAGCTCGCGCTCCCACTCGGCCAGCGGCTCGATCGCCTCGGTGTCCGAGCCCGACTTGCCCGAGGAGCGCTGGACCAGGCCCTCGGCCACGGCGTCGGCGACCACCCGAGTCAGCAGCGTGACGGAGCGGATCGCGTCGTCGTTGCCGGGGATCTTGTAGTCGACCTCGTCCGGGTCGCAGTTGGTGTCGAGGATCGCGATGACCGGCAGGCCGAGCTTGCGGGCCTCGTCCACCGCGAGGTGCTCCTTCTTGGTGTCGACGATCCAGACCGCCGACGGCACCTTGGTCATCGAGCGGATGCCACCCAGGGTCTTCTCGAGCTTGATCATCTCTCGCTTGAGGATGAGCAGCTCCTTCTTCGTGTAGTTCGAGCCGGCCACGTCGTCGAAGTCGAGCTCCTCGAGCTCCTTGAGGCGCGTGAGGCGCTTGGAGATCGTCTGGAAGTTGGTGAGCATGCCACCGAGCCAGCGGTGGTTCACGTACGGCATCCCGACGCGGGTCGCCTGGTCGGCGATCGGCTCCTGGGCCTGCTTCTTGGTGCCGACGAAGAGGATCGTGCCGCCGTGGGCCACGGTCTCCTTGACGAACTCGTACGCGTTGTTGATGTAGGTCAGCGACTGCTGCAGGTCGATGATGTAGATGCCATTGCGCTCGGTCATGATGAAGCGCTTCATCTTGGGGTTCCAGCGACGGGTCTGGTGCCCGAAGTGGACGCCGCTCTCGAGGAGCTGGCGCATTGTAACAACGGCCATGCCGTGTTCTCCTTGTTCGTTGGTTGTCAGTTGTCTGCCCGGCCCAGCACCCCTGTCCACCGCGGGAACACACCCGACGAGCACAACGGCATACGACCTTGCACCTGGTGTCTTGACGCGCCCCGCCCGCGGCCCGGGGGCCAGTGGGACTGCCGTGGCGCGACCCGGCCGCGATGCTCCCCCTGGGGAAGCGGACCGGATGAAGACACGCGAATTTTGGCTCCCCGTGACGAGCACACGGAACCGGGGCCTATCGTACGCGCAGACCCGGCCCACGGCGAAATCGCGCCGCCCGTCACGAACGTGCACCGAGCAGTCACAATGGACCCGGCCCCAGCCTCACGCCACCGCGCCACACCACCGCCAGCAGACCCCCGAGGAGCACCCCACCCATGACGACGTGGACCGAGACGATCCCGGTCTTCGCGTTCTTTGCCCTGCTGACGTTCCTGCCGGGGTGGCTGGTCGTGCGCTGGCTGGGCGCGCGGGGCCTCGAGGCGGTGGCGGCCTCCCCCATCGTCACGGTCACGGTGCTCGCCGTGGCGACGAATGTCGCCGCGCTGGTCGGCTTGCGCTGGTCGTGGCTGCTGGTCGTCGTGAGCACTCTCGTCGTCGCCGGGTCCGGCGCGCTCCTCGTCCGGGTCCTCGGCGATCACGACCCGGAGATCACGCAGGCGCGCCGGCTGCTCGGACGACCCCAGCTCGACGTGGTCCTGGCGTGCGCCATCGGGATCGGCCTGGCCCTGGTGACGATGTTGCCGGTCATCGCCCGCCCGAACGAGCTCGTCGACAGCCCGGATGCGGTCTACCACCTCAATCGGATCCGCCTCTTTCTCGACACGGGCGACTTCTCGATGCTCAACCCGTCCTTCTATCCCAACGGGTTCCATGCCTGGGTGGCCACCGCGATGCTCAGCATCAGCGGCCCGATCATCGCCGTGACCAACGTCGCGACGATCTTCCTGGCCGCCGTCGTGTGGCCGATCGGCTGTGTCGCGCTCGTGCGGCACGCGCTGTCCCCTTCACGCCTGGTGACGTATGCCGCTGGGTTCGCCTCCGCTGCCTTCGTGGCCTTCCCGACGCTCCTGCTCGGATGGGGCGTGCTGTGGCCCAACCTGATGGGCACCGCGATGACCCCGGCCGCGCTGGTGCTGATGCTCCAGGCCGCCCGGACCCGGTCCCTGCCGCACGTGCTGGCCTTCGCTGCCACCCTGCCCGGCCTGGCCCTGATCCAGCCCAATGCGCTGTTCGCCCTCATCGTGTTCGGCATCGCCTGGTACCTCAGTGCCCAGGTCCGCTCCGGGGTGCTCGGGCACCACACCTGGCGTCGGGTCGGCCGGGACCTCGGCATCGCCGTCGCGGTGCTGGTCGCGGCGGTCGTCACCGCGCCGATGGTGTCGGCGAGCATCGCCTCCACCCAGTCCTACGAGTGGCAGGCGATTCCCCTCTGGGCCGCCTTCCAGGAGATCATTGGCGGGCGACTGCAGATCTACTCCTACCTGTGGGGCCTGCTGGCCCTGCTCCTGATCGGGATGGCCTGGATCGTGTTGCGGGCCCGAGTCGCCCTCCCGGTGATCGGGATGTGGCTCGCCTGCGTCGTGCTCTACCTGATGGCGGCGTCGTCGACGGCGACGTGGACCCACCTGCTCACCGGCTACTGGTACAACGACAAGGTCCGACTCGCTTCACTCGCGGCGGTGCCCGGAGTCGTCATCGTTGCGGCTGCGGCCCCCGCTCTTCGGGTCGCCTTGCTCCGGGTCTCGTCCCGGCTGCCGCTCTCAGGCCGTCGCAGAGGCCTGGCGGCTGCACTGCTTGCGGTCGCTGTCATCCCGCTCGGCACCGTCATCGCCGACGCGGGTGCGCGATCGACGGTGCTGCACTACTTCTTCTATCCGCGCTTCCCGGAACGCGTCATCGCCAGCGCCGACGCCCAGGTGTCGATGGGGGAACTCGCGGCGTTGATCCCCCCGGGTGCCGGGCTGGTCGGGCGGCCCGAGAACGGCTCGCCGCTCATGTATGCGCTCTTCGACACCAACACGCTCTATCGCTCGATCCCGATCCTCTCCTCCGGTGACAACGGGCTGATCGGCGCCGGCTTCGACGAGATGACGACCCGGCCGGAGGTCTGCGACGCCCTGCGCCGACACGACATCCGCTACGCCATCGACTCCCCGCACGTCTACTGGCTCGATCGGCCGGAACGAACGTCGGGCCTGTTCAACCTCGATCGGGTGGCGGGACTCGAGCGGGTCGCGACCGCCGGGGAGTACACGCTCTATCGGATCACCGCGTGCGGGTTCGACGCGTAGGGTCGGGCGCATGAGTTCGCCGCTGATCGCCCGGATGCGCCCCTTCGGCGAGACCATCTTTGCGGAGATGTCCGCGCTCGCGAAACGGACCGGCGCGATCAACCTGGGCCAGGGCTTCCCGGACACCGACGGCCCGGCCTCGATGCTCGAGGTGGCCCGCGAGGCGATCGCGTCAGGTCGCAACCAGTACCCACCCGGACCCGGTGTGCCCGAGCTCCTCGAGGCGATCGCAGCCCACCAGCAGCGCTTCTACGGAATCGAACTCGACCCGGCCTCAGAGGTGCTCGTCACGGTTGGTGCCACCGAGGCCATCGCGTCGGTCGTGCTCGCCCTGTGCGAACCCGGCGACGAGGTGGTGACCTTCGAGCCCTACTACGACTCGTATGCCGCTGTCATCGCCCTCGCCGGCGCGACCCGCCGCACGTCAGTCCTCCGGTTCCCCGACTTTGCGGTCGACGAGGCCTCCCTCCGGGCCGCCTTCTCGTCCCGGACCCGGCTGGTCCTGCTCAACACCCCGCACAACCCGACGGGCAAGGTCTTCACCCGCTCCGAACTAGAGTTGATCGCCACGCTGGCCCGCGAGCACGATGCGTGGGTCGTGACGGACGAGGTCTACGAGCACCTCGTCTTCGACGAGGCGCAGCACCTCCCGATGGCGACCCTGCCGGGCATGGCGGAGCGAACGATCACGATTTCGTCATCCGGCAAGACGTTCTCGGCCACCGGTTGGAAGGTGGGTTGGCTCAGCGGTCCCGCCGAGGCCGTGACCGCGGCCAGGACGGTCAAGCAGTTCCTGACCTTCGTCGCTTCGGGCCCGTTCCAGCCCGCCGTCGCGCACGCCCTCGGCCTCGGTGACGAGGTGTACGCCGCGTTCCGGGACTCCCTGCAGCACAAGCGAGACCTGCTGTGCGAGGCCCTGTCGTCGTCCGGGCTGACGATCTCGCGCCCGCGCGGGACCTATTTCGTGATCGCCGACGTCGCACCGCTCGGGGCGACCGATGCCCTCGACTTCGCCCGTCGACTGCCAGAGTTGGCAGGGGTCGTCGGGGTGCCCGTCTCGGTGTTCTGCGATGACGTGGCGGCGGCCCGGACGTTGATCAGGTTCGCCTTCTGCAAGCAGGACGAGGTCCTCATCGAGGCAGCTCGTCGTCTCGGGGCGCTTCGCCCGGACGCTCGTCCCGCACTGGGCGGCTGAGAATCCGGGACGCTGGCTCGTTCAGCCAGAACGACAGCGCCAGAGCGATGACCGGGAGGACGATCAGCACGGCCAGTGTCAGGCGCAGACTGGTCGCATCGGCCAACGCCCCCAGTGCCGGGTTGAAAAGCCCGCCGACACTCACACCGAGTCCCACCGTGACCCCGCTGGCGGTGCCGATCCGGTTGGGCAGGTAGTCCTGCCCGAGGATGACGAAGACACTGAACGGCAGGTAGCTGGCCAGACCCGCGAACACGACGAAAACGAGGGCGAGCGCGATGTTGCCGGCCAGCACCAACCCGGCCAGCGCCGGGATGGCGAGCGCGAACCCGAGCCGGAGGCTGGTCAGCGCCCCGACGCGGTCAGCGATGATGCCACCGGCCAGCGTGCCGATCGCCCCGGACACGAGAAAGATCGTCAGGGCAGCTCCGCCGAGCGCCACAGACGCCTTCAGGTGGTGGATGAAGTAGAGCGCTATGAACGAGGTGATGCCGAAGAACATGATCGAGCGGACCACCACGATGGCCGAGAGCCGAAGGAACCCCGGCCACTCGTCGGGCCCGACCGGGAGCCGGACCGGGTGGCGGCGTCCGGCCGGACCGTCCAGGATGGCGCGGGACCGCGTCAGCAACACGATGACCATGACCACCGCGGGGATCAGCAGGAGCGGGGTTCCACGCAGCCCGAAGACGAGCAGGACGGGCGTCGTGATCAGCGAGCCGAGGGCAAATCCGGCGTTGCCGCCCAGCGCGAAGACGCTCATCGCGCGGTTACTGTTGCCAGCCGCCTGTCGGACGGCCCGGGCCGCCTCGGGGTGGAAGGCGGCGATGCCCAGTCCGGACAGCGCGATGAGCAGCCAGGTCAGGAGGTAACTGGTGGCCAGGCCAGCGGCGCTGACCCCGAGTGCGGCTGTCCCCAGCCCGGCCGAGATCAGCCACCGGCGCGGTCGTTTGTCAGTGAGCCATCCGAATCCCGGCTGCGCCACCGACGACAGGACGGTCGCGGCCAGGGTCAGCCCGGACACGGCCGCGTAGGTGTAGTGCCGCTCGGCGACCAGGAACGGCAGCATCGCCGGAACCACACCCTGATAGAGGTCGTCGGCCACGTGGGCGGACGACAACAGGGCGACCCCTTTCCGGTTCACCTCGGGGCCACTTCCGCCGGTGCAACGAGGCTCCGATGCAGCGGTTGCGGCGGAGCCCCGTCCCGACAACGTCGGGACAACTCGACCTTCTGTCGTGGTTCGTCGGTGCTGGACCCCACCTGACCAACTACCCGACCACGTCGCACCTCCCGACGCCCAGGGAGGCGTCGAGAGGTCTCTTGATGTGATTCATCGTCGGTTCCTAGGTGCCGGACACTGCCCGAACTGGCAGTGTCCCGATTCTAGGCTCGACCCCAAACCCCTCCAGGACTTCCCAGCCG
>JBDTAU010000192.1:0-7138 GCA_039924465.1 Dermatophilaceae bacterium | reverse complement strand
GGATGCGGTCGCCGGCCGGATCCGCCGACTGCTCG
The DNA here is from genome assembly GCA_039924465.1 of Dermatophilaceae bacterium. Lineage (GTDB taxonomy): Bacteria > Actinomycetota > Actinomycetes > Actinomycetales > Dermatophilaceae > JAKDLQ01. The sequence goes on along the minus strand of JBDTAU010000192.1, from coordinate 7,103 downwards.
CCATGGCGGACAAGCGTGCAGAGGAGCTCGGGGTGGCCGGAACTGAGGCCAACCTCACGGCAGACATGCTGGACAACTGAGCGACCCCGTGTCGGGATCGCGGCCCGGGGTCCCGCGGTCCGAGACCCCGCTCGGCGTGCTGAGCGCACCCACTAGGCTGGCCGGTGAGAACGTCGCGACGGCGCGACCTGACTCACTCACCGCATCACGTCTGAGAGGCACCACAGTGACTGTTCGTGTTGGCATCAACGGCTTCGGCCGCATCGGCCGCAACTTCTTCCGCGCCGTGAAGGAATCCGGCGCCGACATCGAGGTGGTGGCCTTCAACGACCTCGGTGACGACGACACCCAGGCCCACCTGCTCAAGTACGACTCGATCCTGGGCCGCTTCCCCGGCAAGGTCGCGGTCGTCGACGGCGGCATCGAGGTCGATGGCACGCTGATCCGTTCCTTCGCCGAGAAGGACCCCTCCGCTCTCCCCTGGGGCGAGCTCAACGTCGACGTCGTCATCGAGTCGACCGGCTTCTTCACCGAGGCGGCCAAGGCCCAGGCGCACATCGACGCCGGTGCCAAGAAGGTCATCATCTCTGCTCCGGCAAAGAACGAGGACATCACGGTCGTCATGGGCGTCAACCACGAGGACTACGACCCGGCCAAGCACCACATCATCAGCAACGCGTCCTGCACCACCAACTGCCTCGCGCCGATGGCCAAGGTCCTCAACGACGAGTTCGGCATCGTCAAGGGTCTGATGACCACCATCCACGCCTACACGCAGGACCAGAACCTCCAGGACGGCCCGCACAAGGACCTGCGCCGCGCCCGCGCCGCTGCCCTCAACATCGTGCCGACCACGACGGGTGCGGCCAAGGCCGTTGCGCTCGTCCTGCCCGAGCTGAAGGGCAAGCTGGACGGCTTCGCGCTGCGCGTCCCGGTGCCCACCGGCTCCGCGACCGACCTCACCTTCGAGGCGTCCCGGGAGACCACCGCGGAGGAGGTCAACGCGGCCGTCAAGGCAGCCGCAGAGGGCCCGCTCAAGGGCATCCTCGTCTACACCGAGGACCCGATCGTCTCCACGGACATCGTCACGGACCCGGCGTCGTGCATCTTCGACTCCGGACTGACCAAGGTCATCGGCAACCAGGTCAAGGTCGTCGGCTGGTACGACAACGAATGGGGCTACTCCAACCGCCTCGTCGACCTCGTCAACTACGTCGGCGCCTCGCTCTGACGCGCCCGGCCCCGACGCCAGCCATCAGCCATCAGCCGACGCCGAGACACGGAGACCTGACCTCGTGAAGACCATTGGTGACCTCGGGGACCTGCGCGGCAAGCGCGTCCTCGTCCGCTCTGACCTCAATGTTCCCCTCGACAGCGATCAGGGTGTGACCCGGATCGCCGACGATGGCCGGATCCGGGCCTCGGCGCCGACGATCAAGATGCTCTCCGAGCTGGGCGCACGCGTCATCGTGTGCGCCCACCTCGGTCGGCCCAAGGGCGCGCCCGAGGCCAGGTATTCACTGGCCCCGGTCGCCAAACGTCTCAGCGAGGTCCTGGGCCTGGCGGTCGCCTTCTCGGAGGACACCGTCGGACCCAGCGCCACCGCTGCGGTGGAGGCCCTCCAGGACGGGGGAGTGCTCCTCCTGGAGAACCTGCGCTTCAACCCGGGGGAGACGGGCAAGACCGACGAGGCCCGGGCGGAGTTCGCGGCTGCGCTCGCTGGGCTCGCCGACGTCTTCGTCTCGGACGGCTTCGGGGTCGTGCACCGTGAGCAGGCGTCCGTCTATGACGTCGCCAAACTGCTGCCGCACGCCACCGGCGGACTCGTCGAGGCGGAGGTCAACGTGCTGCGTCGGCTGACGCAGGACCCCGATCGACCGTATGCCGTCGTCCTCGGGGGCGCCAAGGTGTCCGACAAGCTCGACGTCATCGGCAATCTCCTGGGGACCGCCGACCGGCTCCTCATCGGCGGCGGCATGGTCTTCACCTTCCTCAAGGCCCAGGGACTCGAGGTCGGCTCCAGCCTGCTCGAGCAGGACCAGGTCGACACGGTCAAGGGATACCTCGAGCAGGCCGCCGCGAGTGGCGTCGAGATCGTCCTGCCCGTCGACATCGTGGTGGCGGACGCGTTCAGCGCGGACGCGGCTCACGAGGTGGTGCCGGTCGACCAGATCCCGGCCGACCGGATGGGCCTCGACATCGGCCCGGCCTCCGGGGTGCTCTTTGCCGAGCGGCTCGCGGACTGCCGGACCGTCTTCTGGAACGGCCCCATGGGAGCGTTCGAGATGGCGCCGTTCGCCGCAGGCACCCAGGCCCTCGCCACGGCACTGGTCTCCATCACCGAGCGCGGTGCCCTCACCGTCGTCGGCGGCGGCGACTCGGCGGCCGCCGTGCGCCAGATGGGCTTCGCCGACACCGACTTCGGACACATCTCCACCGGCGGTGGGGCCAGCCTCGAGTACCTCGAGGGCAAGGACCTGCCGGGCCTCACGGTCTTGGATGACGAACCAGAAGGGAAGGACCACTGATGGCCACCGACACGAGAGCCCCCGGGCGAACTCCGCTGATGGCGGGCAACTGGAAGATGAACCTCGACCACTTCCAGGCCACCCACCTCGTCCAGAAGCTCGACTGGACCCTTCGCGACGGCAAGCACGACCACGCCGCCGTCGAGGTCGCGGTGCTGCCACCCTTCACCGACCTGCGATCGGTCCAGACGCTCATCGAGGGCGACAAGCTCGCTCTGAAGTACGGCGCTCAGGACCTGTCCCCGCACGCGTCCGGCGCCTACACCGGGGACATCTCCGGGGCTTTCCTGGCCAAGTTGGGCTGCACCTACGTCACCGTCGGTCACTCCGAGCGACGCGCCGGTCACCACGAGACGGACGACGTCGTGAACGCCAAGGTCAAGGCCGCCTACAGCCACGGCCTGGTGCCGATCCTGTGCTGCGGCGAGGACCTCACCGTCCGCAAGGAGAACGGCCAGGTCGAGCACGTCACCGCGCAGCTGCGCGCCGCCCTCGAGGGCATCACCCGTGAGCAGGCCGCCACCATCGTCATCGCCTACGAGCCCATCTGGGCCATCGGCACGGGCGAAGTGGCCACGCCCGACGACGCCCAGGAAGTCTGCTCCGCGATCCGGACCCTGCTCGCCGAGCTCTACAGCGGCGACGTGGCCGACGCCGTCCGGGTCCTCTACGGCGGCAGCGTCAAGTCCGGCAATGTCGCGGCGATCATGGCTCAGGAGGACGTCGATGGCGCGCTCGTGGGTGGTGCCTCGATCGACCCGACCGAGTTCGCCGCGATCTGCCGCTACCGGGACCACCACCAGTCAGCCTGACCCGCAGGTCCCTCGTGATGGGTGCGCGCCACTGGCCCTGACCATCACCGACCATGACCATGACCATCACCTTGACCATGACCATGACCATCACCCTGACCACGACCCGGGCCAAGGGAAGGTATCCTGTGTAGGTTGCCCGCGCATGTGGTCGACAATCCCGATCGAGATGGAGTAGCTCCCGTGGAAGAGGTTCGCATCGGCCTCCAGGTCCTGCTGGTGATCACCAGCCTGGTCCTGACCCTGTTCATCCTCTTGCACAAGGGCAAGGGCGGTGGACTCTCCGACATGTTCGGTGGGGGGATGTCGACGTCCATGGGCGGATCCTCGGTGGCTGAGCGCAACCTCGACCGCTTCACCGTCGCCGTTGCCGTGGTGTGGACCGCAGCGATCATCGGGCTGGGCCTGTTGGCCCGCTTCGCGAACTGAAGGAGCACAGGACATGGCAGGTGGCAACGCGATCCGTGGTAGCCGGGTCGGCGCCGGACCGATGGGAGAGGCCGAGCGCGGTGAGTCCGCGCCTCGGGTGCACGTCTCCTACTGGTGCTCCAACGGGCACGAGAACCGACCGAGTTTCGCTAACGAGCCGGGGATGGAACTTCCCGTCACGTGGGACTGCCCTCGCTGTGGCTTCCCGGCCGGTCAGGACAAGGCGAACCCGCCGGCTCCGACGAAGGTGGAGCCCTACAAGACGCACCTGGCCTATGTGAAGGAGCGGCGCAGCGACGCCGACGGCAAGGCCATCCTCGATGAGGCGCTGTCCACGCTCCGTGGCCGCGGCCTCATCCAGTAGGAGAAGGTCCCCCACAGCAAGAGACAGTCGTATGCCGTTCAGCGGGTGCCCGCTGAACGGCATACGTGCGTCCGGGGTTGGTACTCAGGACGGCAGCCGGGCCCCTGCCGCGGCGTCGATGAGCCACCGCGTTGCCTCGGTTCCCGCGGCGCCGGCCGCAGGCACGTCCCACCGGTCGGCCCCGGGGGCCAGCGCGGCGGCGACGGCGTCCGCCTTGTCCGCGCCGGACACGAGGAACCAGACCTCCCGGGTGCGAGCCAGGCACTCGAAGGTGAGGGAGACCCGGTCGGGAGGTGGCTTGGGGGAGTCATGGACCGCGACCGCAATCGCGCCGGTCGTGCGTTGCGTGGGGTGGTGGGGAAACAGGGACGCGACGTGACCGTCCGGTCCCACCCCGAGCAGGACGACGTCAAAGGCGCCGGCCCCGTGCTCGCGGATCGACTGGCCGTAGTCGTCGGCGCTGGCCTCGGCGGAGTCGGACGAGTCCGGTCCGGCGACCCGGTGGACCCGGGCCGGGTCGAGGCCGAGGCGCGACAGCCCGGCGTCGTCGTTCTGGGTGTCGTTGCGGTCGGGGTGACCAGCCGGCAGGTAGCGCTCATCACCCCACCACACATCGACCTGTGACCAGTCGAGCGCTGAGCGGCCAGGCACCTGGGCGGCGGAGGCGATGATGGCCGACCCCATGGACCCGCCGGTGAGCACGATCTGGGCCCGGCCGCGGGCTGCCTGCGCATCGAGGATCGCTGTGACCAGACGGGCCCCGGCAGCATCGGCAAGAGACTGCTTGTCCGGGTGGACGATCACCCGAGGTCCGGCGGGCATCACGAGGACCTGCTGCCGTTCTTGGTCGCCTTCTTCTCCGCCTGCCGGGCCGTCGACTGCTCGCGCTCGGTCGGGTTGCCCTTGAGCTTGCTGGCCGTCGCGGCACGGACCTGCTCCGTGTCGGCGGTCTCCGGCGCCGGCGGGGCCTCGACCATGGCGGAGGCCCGAGAGGCGGCGGATCTCCGGCGAAGTCGGGCGGCGATCCGCCGGGAGTCCGCCGGGTCCGGCGCGATCCCCTTCTCGATGGCCTCCTCCGCCGTGAGCCGGGAGCGGCTCACCTTGGTGAAGCCATGGCGCAACGCGTCCTCGTAGGCTTCATCGGGATCCAGACGACGCAACTCCTCGGCGAGGCACTGGGCCCGACTCATTCGAGGCAGGCTGATCCGTCGGTCCGGCTGGCCCGGCTGCGACAGGGTCGCCACCTCGTCCCCGGGGCGGGCCAGATCGATGTCGCCATCCTCACGCTCAAGGCGCACCGCGCTGATGCCGGTCCCGCTCGGGGTGGAGACCCGACGGGCCGGGATCTTGAGGCGGGAGGCGAGCCACGAGGCCAGCAGCTCGGACGCGGGCGAGTCCGGAGCGCCGGTCACGGTGACGCCGATCACCGATTCGTAGGGTGGTTGGTCGAGGGCCGCGGCGAGCAGCCCGCGCCAGCGGGTCAGCCGGGTCCACGACAGGTCGGTGTCGCCGGGCTCGTAGTTGGCGGCCCGCTTCTTGAGCGTCTGGCGCGGGTTCCGGTGCTGGGTCGCGTCGGTGATCCGCCGCTGGGCCATGGCACCGATGGAGTCGGAGGCGACGTCGTCGGGTGCCTCCCCGGGCCACCAGGCGACGATGGGGGAGTCGGCGAGCAACAGGGGGACCACGACGCTCGGACCATGATTGGCGAGATTCCCGTAGAGCCTCAGCACGACGATCTCGCTCGCCCCGGCGTCCCCGCCGAGGCGGATCTGGGCATCGAGGCGGTTCTTGCCGCGCCGGTCGCCGGCGATGACCACGATGATGCGGCACGGGTGCTGACGACTCGCCGCCGTGGCATCCTCGATGGCCTCACTCGCGTCGTCATCATCGATGACGATGACGAGGGTCAAGACCCGACCGAGGGTCATCGAGCCGACGTCGTTGCGGAGCCGGACCAGCTTCTTGGACACCTCTTTGGTCGTGGTGTCGCTCAGGTCGGTGATCATGGCATCCTCCACGTGCGTCCGTCACGCTGCATCATCGCGTGTGCGGAGTCAGGTCCCCAGCTCCCGGCCGGGTACTGCTCCGGGGTGCCTTGCCTGGCCCAGTGCTTGATGAGTGGATCGAGGATCCGCCAGGACTCCTCGACCTCCTGGTGTCGGGGGAAGAGCGGTGGGTCGCCGAGCAGCACATCGAGGATGAGCCGTTCATACGCCTCCGGGGAAGCCTCGGTGAAGGAGGACCCGTAGCCGAAGTCCATCGTCACGTCCCGCACCTCCATCTGGGCGCCGGGCACCTTGGAACCGAAGCGGATCGTGACGCCCTCGTCAGGTTGGACCCGGATGACGATGGCGTTCTGGCTCAGCTCCTCGGTCGAGGTGTGGTCGAAAGGGAGGTGGGGGGCCCGCTTGAACACGACCGCGATCTCGGTGACCCGCTTGCCGAGCCGCTTGCCGGTGCGCAGGTAGAACGGCACCCCGGCCCAGCGCCTCGTGTCGATCTCGAGCGTGGCGGCAGCGAAGGTCTCGGTGGTCGACTCGGGGTCGACCCCCTTCTCGTCGAGGTAGCCGACGACCTCTTCGACCCCCTGCCATCCGGAGCAGTACTGCCCTCGGGCAGAGCTCTCATCGAGGTGCGGCCGCAGCCGCACGGCCGAGAGGACCTTCTCCTTCTCCGCGCGCAGGTCGTCGGCGTCGAAGGACACCGGCTCCTCCATCGTGGTCAGCGCGAGCAACTGCAGGAGGTGGTTCTGCATGACGTCGCGGGCCGCGCCGATGCCGTCGTAGTAGCCGGCCCGGCCCCCGATACCGATGTCCTCCGCCATGCTGATCTGCACGTGGTCGACGTAGTGGGCGTTCCAGACGGGCTCGAAGAGCTGGTTGGCGAAGCGCAGCGCCAAAAGATTCTGGACGGTCTCCTTGCCGAGGTAGTGGTCGATCCGGAACACGGCGTCGGGTGGGAAGACGCTCT
>JBDTAU010000191.1:0-2572 GCA_039924465.1 Dermatophilaceae bacterium | reverse complement strand
CCGGCGGGATGGGCTCTGCTCGCATCATCTTCCACCACATCCAGATCGCAAAAATACCGAAGACCCACCACTGGATCGCATAGGCGGCGTTGCGCAGGTCGAGGGACGACTCCAGCTGTGGCGGCGGAACCCGGACGAGCCCGGCCGCGGCGGCGTCCACGGGCGTGGCGGACCCGGCCGAGCTGACCGCCTGCTCGTCCGAGGCGAGCAGGACCACGTTGTAGAGGTCACCGGGCCACTCGTTCACCAGCGCGGCCAGGTCGACGGAGCGGTGTTGTGGCTCCGGCAGGGCCGGGCCCTGACGCGGCGACTCGGTCGGCCCGAGCGTCCCGAGCACCTCGACGGTCCCGGTCGGGGGTGGGGGCGCGGAGGTGGGCGTCCCGTCGACGAAGCCGCGCAGCACCGCAACGCTGCCGGTCTCGGTCACGAGCGGCGTCACGATCCAGGACCCGACCCGGCCGTCCAGACGACGATCGACGACGACGATCGAGCGCTCAGCGGCATACGTCCCCTTGGCACTGACCGGGCGGTTGGAGAGGTCCGCGGCGAAGTCTGCGTGCGGCCCGGTGACGTCGGACAGCGGCTCCCGCGGCAGGTTTTCAGCGGCCGCGACGGCGGCGTGGCGACCCTGGTCCTGAGCCACCCCGAGCTGCCAGAGCCCGAGTTGGATGCAGGCAGCGACAGCCACGACCATGAGGGCGAACAGGCCCACCGAACGGCGGTTGGGCAGGCCTCGGGACACGACCTCAGCCTAAGTCACGTGCGAGACTTGATCCTCATGACCTCCACCACCCCTGCCTCCCGGCTGCGCCGCGGACGCCACTTGGGCACGGCCCTCAGCCTGCTCGTGCTCGCCGTCGGTGGCCTCGGTGGGTGCGCTTCCGGCGCCGGGGACCTCGCACCGGTCACGGTCACGGTGACCCCCTCGGACCTCCCGGCGCAGGCCCTGGCCGCCCCGACCCCGGTCCCGACCGAGCCAGCGACCCCGACGGCCTCGAGCACCACCCTGCCGCGCCAGTTGTCCGCAGGACCGGCCACGGGCGCCCCCACCTCCTACGCGGATGCCCTGGCCCGGCTGGGCCAGGCCGCCCTCGATCCGAAGGTCTCAGGCGTCTTCACCAGCCCGACCGGCAACATCTTCTGCACCGTGGCTCGGGATGCCCTCGTCAAGGGCTGTGAAGTCGCCGAGGGCCGGGTGGCCCCGCCCAAGCCGATGACGTGCCCGTCCCCGGGGGCCAAGGACGTCGGACGGGTCGAGTGGCAACCCAGCGGGCCCGTCCCGACCTGCAACTCCGACACGATCCGGGTTCAGGGCGCCCCCAAGCTCGCCTACGGCACCACCTCCGACGTGGCGGGATCGGCCTATGCCTGTCTCAGCGAGTCGGTCGGCGTCACCTGCATCGACCGCGACCTGGGTCGGGGGTTCTTCATCGCCCGGGGCAGTTTCACCCTCTTCTGAACCTCCCCGCCCCCGCCTCCCTCCCCGACTCTCGATTCGATGTAGCTGCGCGTCATATGCGACGCGCAGCTACATCGAACCGGGAGGCCGAGGTCCGGTGGGGAGCTCGGGAGGGAGAGTTCAGCGAGTGCCGCGCCAAGCCGGCCAGCAACCGCGTCGGCGATCAGGTCCGGGTCGTCGCCGTCCCGTGGAACCCCGTCGTGGCCCGGGCGGACGAGTTGACCAATCCATGGGTGAACGCGGTCGGCATCCTCGGCTTCGTCGCGCTGCTCGGTTGGGGGGCAGCCTGGTTCCGGCGGGGCCTGCGCCTCTTCGCCGGGAAGGCAACAGGCTGGGAGTACGCCGGCAGAGTGGTCCGAGCCAACCGGAATGCGCTGACCATCCGGCTGGACTCCGGAGACCAGCTCAACGTCCTGCCAGCGATGCAACACCCGCCTTTCCGTCCGGGTGAACGGGTCCTCGTGTTCGCCTCCCGCCGCTCGTGGTTCCGCCATCGACCTGCGGGCCCCTGGGTCGTGGCCGAGAAGCCGACCCTGGATCGGGCCACGGTGTTCACCCATGGGTGGGTCCGCAGGAACGCCTGAACGGGTCTCCCCCTCCCCCGCTTCCCGATTCGATGTAGCTGCGCGTCGCATCTGACGCGCGGATACATCGAATCGGCGGGCCGCAAAAATGGGATGAGCCAGTCGGTGGTCGGCCGTAACCTAGATGGAGTGATTCGACTCCCCCTGGCTGACCCCGGGACTCCCGACCTGACCAGCCCGACCGCGTACCTGCGCTGGCTCGGTCGGCAGCAGTGGCGCACCCTGGTGGTCGCGATCGGCTTCGGCATCATCTGGATGGTGAGCCAGGCGCTCTTTCCCGCCGCGATGAGCCGAGCCATCGATGCGGGGATCGTCGGTGGTGACCTCCGGGCGCTCGCGTTCTGGTGCGCCGTCCTCGTGGGCCTGGTCGTCATCAGCGCCAGCGCCGGCGCCATGCGCCACCGCTACTCCGTGGCCAACTGGCTCCAGGGGGCGTTCCGCTCAGCCCAGCTGATCGGACACCACACGGCCGACACCGGGGAGTCGCTGAACCGTTCAGTCCCGACCGGTGACGTCGTCGCGACCGTGA
>JBDTAU010000190.1:0-4145 GCA_039924465.1 Dermatophilaceae bacterium | reverse complement strand
CGACCGGCGACACCGACCGGAGGACCCCATGACCGAGCCGATCCTCACCGTCGAGGGATTGCACGTCGCCTACGGGCGGGTCGAGGCGGTCCGGGGCGTCTCCTTCTCAGCCTCAGCCGGCTCCCTGATCACTCTGGTCGGCGCCAACGGAGCCGGGAAGTCATCGATCATCAACGCGATCTCGGGGATGCTCCGCCCCAAGGCGGGCACGATCCACTTCGAGGGTCGCGACATCACCAGGACGCCGGCGCACCGACTCGTCGGCCAGGGACTGGTCCAGGTCCCCGAGGGCCGCCAGATCCTTGGGACCTTGACGATCGAGGAGAACCTCATGCTCGGGGGCTGGCACGTCGGGGGCGCTTCGCGGGCGACCCTGGATGAGCTCTACCGGCAGTTCCCCGTGCTCGGCGAGCGTCGGGCACTGCCTGCCGGTGCGCTCTCCGGAGGGGAGCAGCAGATGCTCGCCATCGCGCGGGCCCTGGTCGCCAGACCCAAGGTCATGTTGATGGACGAGCCGTCGATGGGGCTCGCGCCCAAGATCGTCGACGAGGTCTTCCAGGTCATCGAGCAGATCCGAGGGTCCGGCACCACGGTCATCCTCGTCGAGCAGAACGCGCGGCGAGCGCTGCGGGCCGCCGACGTCGGCTACGTCCTGCAGACGGGCGAGATCGTGCACCACGGTCCCGCTGCTGAGCTGCTGGCCGACAGCCGGATCGTGGAGGCCTACCTCGGAGTCGAGTCCGAGGCCTGATCGTCAGGTCTGGTCGTCAGTCCTGATCAGGCCTGACGATCAGACCCGTCAGCGGTGCCGGACTGCGCCCGGAGGTCGGCGAGGGCCGTCCGATACGGGCCGAAGTCCCGGGCGACCCCGAGTTGAAGGACGTTGGACCACACGAGGGTCCCCTGCGCGTCGAGGAGGAACGTCCCTCGCAGGGGGGCCCCGACGGTCTCGTTGAAGACGCCGTACGCCCGGGCCACCTCCCCGTGCGGCCAGAAGTCTGACAGCAAGGGGAAGAAGTGGCCCTCGGCGTCGGCCCAGGTCCGGTGCGTGTACATCGAGTCACACGAGATGGTGAAGACCTGGATGTCATCGGACTGGAAGTCCTCGAGACCGTCGCGGATCTCGCGCAACTCGCCGGTGCAGATCCCGGAGAACGCAAACGGGTAGAAGACGATCACGACGTTGGTGCCACGGAAGTCGGCGAGGGCCATCTCCTGTCCATGCTGGTTGGACAGCGTGAAGCCGGGTGCCTCGTCGCCCACCTGCAGTGCGGGGCCGGGTGTGCTCATGTCGGCCAGTATGCCGTTCAGCGGACCGCCAGCCGAACCGCGCCTCAGCGGTGCGACCCCTTGGGGGGCATCAGCCGGGTGGCGCCCCAATCGCTCGCGACGTTGAACTGTCCCCCGGTCTTGAGCCCGGCGGTCGTGGCGGCCTCTTCGACCTCACTCATCTCGACCTCTCCGGGCCGTCCCGCCTTGGGGGTGAGCAGGACGATGAAACCTTGGTCGAACAACTTGGTGATGCCGTCGACCAGGAGATCGACGAGATCGTCATCACCGGCCCGATACCACATGAGGACGCCGTCGGCCCCGTCGTTGAAGTCCTCGTCCGCGAGTTCGGAGCCGACGATGTCCTCGATCTCGAAGCGGAAGTCGTCCGCGACGTCGTCGTCATAGCCGAACTCTTGGATGATCTGTCCCTGGGCGAAGCCAAGCTTGCCGAGGGTGGCCGCTGCCGCGGTGGCGCTCACTGTCACCAGCCCTTCCGTTCGTGGAGCCGTGGGCGGCGCGCCCGCGGTCAGTCAAGTGCACTAGGTCCGACGCTACAGTGCAAGCCGGGGCTCCGGGCGCGGTCCTCCCCATTCGTTCCGCGAGTCGTGACGCGAGCCTGATCTCGAACGCAGCGGAGTACACATGGCGGACCCAGTGTGACGCCCACCACGAACTGCGCGAGGATGGTCCCAGCACCTGCGTGGGCCGACCGCTCACCGACGGTGTTTGGTGACGAGAAAGGACACACCACGTGGCAAACGAGACCGGTCCCATCTTCAACGGCATCCCTAGTCAACTCCCGGACATCGACCCCGAAGAGACTCAGGAGTGGATCGATTCGCTCGATGCCGTCCTGGACGAGAAGGGCCGCACCCGAGCGCGCTACGTCATGCTCAAGTTGCTGGAGCGGGCCAGGCAGCAGCAGGTGGGTGTGCCGTCGCTGACCACGACGGACTACATCAACACGATCCCACCGGAGCGCGAGCCGTGGTTCCCCGGCGACGAAGAGGTCGAGCGGGAGTTCCGCCGCTTCATCCGCTGGAACGCGGCGATGCTCGTGCACCGCGCCCAGCGCCCCGGGATCGGGGTCGGCGGCCACATCTCGACCTACGCCTCTGCCGCGACCCTCTACGAGGTCGGGCTCAACCACTTCTTCCGCGGCAAGGACCACCCGGGCGGCGGCGACCAGATCTTCTTCCAGGGACACGCCTCCCCCGGCATGTATGCCCGCTCCTTCCTCGAGGGCACCCTCACCGAGGACCAGCTCGACGGTTTCCGCCAGGAGAAGAGCCACCTCGTCGACGGCAAGATCGAGGCACTCCCCTCCTATCCGCACCCCCGTCTCGCGCCCTCCTACTGGGAGTTCCCCACGGTCTCGATGGGGATCGGCCCGATGAACGCGATCCACCAGGCACAGTTCAACAAGTACCTGCACAACCGCGGCCTCAAGGACACGAGCGAGCAGCACGTGTGGGGCTTCCTCGGCGACGGCGAGATGGACGAGCCGGAGTCACGCGGCCTGCTGCAGCTGGCCGCCAACGAGGAGCTCGACAACCTCACCTTCGTCATCAACTGCAACCTGCAGCGGCTCGACGGACCGGTCCGCGGCAACGGCAAGATCATCCAGGAGCTCGAGAGCTTCTTCCGCGGGGCCGGGTGGAACGTCATCAAGGTCGTCTGGGGCCGCGGGTGGGACCCGTTGCTCGCAGCGGACCGGGACGGCGCCCTCGTCAACATCATGAATCAGACGAGCGACGGCGACTACCAGACGTTCCGGGCCAACGACGGCAAGTACGTCCGTGACCACTTCTTCGCCCGAGACCCACGCACGCTCAAGATGGTGGAGAACTGGAGCGACGACCAGGTCTGGTGGGACCTCAAGCGTGGCGGCCACGACTACCGCAAGGTGTATGCGGCCTATCAGGCGGCGATGGCCCACACCGGCCAGCCGACGGTCATCCTGGCCAAGACGATCAAGGGCTACAGCCTCGGGTCGCACTTCGCCGCGCGCAACGCGACGCACCAGATGAAGAAGATGACCCTGGACGACCTCAAGGCCTTCCGCGACTCGATGCGGATCCCGATCACCGACGCGCAGCTCGAGGCCGATCCCTACCGGCCGCCCTACTACCACCCCGGTGCCGACCACCCGGCTGTGAAGTACAGCATCGAGCGGCGCAAGAAGCTCGGCGGGACCCTGCCGAGTCGTCGGGTCTCCTTCGACGAGATCCACCTGCCCGACGACTCGGCCTACGCCCAGGTCAAGAAGGGCTCGGGCAAGCAGGAGGTCGCCACCACGATGGCCTTCGTGCGGCTGCTCAAGGATCTGTTGCGGGACAAGGAATTCGGCCCCCGCATCGTGCCGATCATCCCGGACGAGGCACGCACGTTCGGCATCGACGCGTTCTTCCCGACGATCAAGATCTACAACCCCAACGGGCAGAACTACACCCCGGTCGACCATGAGTTGATGCTCGCCTACCGCGAGGCGGTCGACGGGCACATCCTGCACCTCGGCATCAACGAGGCCGGCTCGATCGCGGCCTTCACCGCCGCGGCGACCTCCTACGCCACGCACGGCGTCCCGATGATCCCGATCTACGTCTTCTACTCGATGTTCGGCTTCCAGCGCACGGGCGACTCGATCTGGGCGGCCGCCGACCAGATGAGCCGCGGCTTCCTCATCGGCGCCACGGCTGGTCGCACGACCCTGACCGGCGAGGGACTCCAGCACGCTGACGGACACTCGCTGCTGCTCGCGTCGACGAACCCGGCCGTCGTCTCCTACGACGCCGCGTACGGCTACGAGCTCGGCGCCATCGTCAAGGACGGTATCGAGCGCATGTACGGAGGGGTGCACGAAGACCCCAACG
>JBDTAU010000189.1:0-6346 GCA_039924465.1 Dermatophilaceae bacterium | reverse complement strand
CAGGCTGTCGGAGATCAACGCGGACTCGTCGGGGGTGGGTTCGGGCAGCTAGCCCGCGCAGCTGGTCGACGTCGGTGAGCTTGACCGTGGCCCTCGCACCCGAACCAGGTCGCAGGGACGACCGCACGTGACATCGGACCCTCTGGAACTCTGCGCCGCCTGACACGCTCCCGACGAATGAAGCGCCTGCCTTGCCGACGTGGCGGGCGTCCGTATGATGCGATGACGTAACCGCGCACCGCGCGGCCCACCAACCCACAGGAGTGCCATGTCCCAGGATGCCATCGTCATGCTGCGTGAGGACCACAAAGAGGTCCGGGCCTTGTTCCGCGAGTTCCAGAAGTCTACGACGACATCAGCTCGCAAGGGCAAGATCGTGGAGAAAGTGATCGAGCTCCTCACGGTGCACACCTACATCGAGAACGAGGTGATGTACCCCCGCGTCCGAGCACTGCTCCCCGATCTCGAGCAGGACGTCCTGGAGTCGTACGAAGAGCACCACGTCGCTGACCTCCTGGTGATGGAGCTGGCAGGTATGGGCCCTGAGGATGAGCGCTTCGAAGCCAAGACCACGGTGCTGATCGAGAACGTGACCCACCACATCGAGGAGGAAGAAGACGAGTGGTTCCCGAAGGTGCGCGAAGGACTCTCCCGCACCCAGTTGCGCGAGATCGGTGAGGAGCTCGTGGCAGCAAAGGCGAAGGCTCCTCGACGCCCGGAGCAGCCGAGCGCACTGAAGAAGACGATTGACGCCATCGTCTCCTAAGGCCAGGCCCGGTCGCACCACCCTGAGGCTGAACTTTCACGTCCAGCCTCAGGGACCGACCCAGACGGTGCTGACTGAGGTGCCGGCTCGAGCCTTCGGTCCGCCGTCACGTCACGCGATGGAACCGGGAACCGCTGGTGTCGAGGGGCTCTTGGGGCTGGCTTCCAGATGCTGCAACAGCGCCCCGAGTCCGCCCCGAGCCCGGCCAGGCATCCGAGCGGACGTATGGACCACCGGCGTCGTCGCGGGCAGGATCAGCCAGCCGTCGAGTCTGAGTCGCTCGAGGAGAGCTGCGTCCTCGCCCACGCGGACGGAGGGGAAGCCGCCGACAGATCGGTACGCGTGTAGGTTCACGGCGAAGTTTGCCGCGTAGACATGATCGTGACCGTCAGGGCGCAATCCCCGAGCGATGATCCGGTCGTACTCGGCTCGAGCGGTCGGCCCGGCGCGCCAGTCGCGCAGGGCGACGAGACCCGCCACCGCGGCCGCGCCGGTGACAGCAGCCTGCGCCAAGACGGAGGTGATCCAGTCGGCCGGAACGACCGAGTCCGCGTCTGTGCTGAAAACCCAGGCGGCTCGCCTATTCTTGGGCCAGGACTGCGTCACGTGCTGGATCAGGGTGTGGCGCACCTCGCCTACGGTGGCGACTGATAGATGCTCGTGGACTCCCGCATCCACGTCAGGGTGTTGCGCGAGGATCCTGCGGGACAGGGCCGCCGTCCGATCGGAGCAGCGGTGGGCGGCGACCGCGACTTGGGCGTGTGCGACCAGCCCTGCACGTTGGGCCTCGTCGACAGCGAGGAGCACACTGGTCAGGCAGGAAACGATGTGTTCCTCCTCGTCGCGGGCCGGGATCGGCACGACGATGTCCACCGGGTGGGTCACGGTGCGTCGCCCAGGTAGGTGAAGTCAGCATCAGCGTTCTGTTGCCGTACGTAGAGGTTCAGGTCATCCACGGCGTGCGTCAGTTCGGCCGCGTAGGCCAGCCCGGCCGGTCCGGCTACCGTGCGTGCCAACTCGAGGACCCGGTGCACCGCGGCGGCGACGGCCGCGCGCGTCTCGGTGGCGAGCGTGCGCAGACCATCCGCATCGAGGCGGCTCCCCGACTGCCCGATCAGCACTGAGGCGGCTCTTGAGAGCACCGCGTGCGCGGTGGACAACTCGGTTCGCACCTGTCCGAGCCGGACCGAGCGACTCGCGGCCGGCGGTGCTCCGTCCGTGACGTCTTCGAGCAGGTCGGCCAATCGCGCGGCTCCTCCGGCCCAGACGGCCGCGACCCCGATGCCGCCGACAAAGAAGCCGGGTCGGTTCAGGTAGAAGCCGGAGTCACCGATCCGGGAACTGCCTGGTGCGGGAAGGTCGTCGAGTGTGACCGTGTGCGAACGGCTCACCGCCATGGCCGAGGTCTGCCAGGCCGACTCATCGGCCGGCCAGCACCCGACATCCAGGTCCAGGAGCAGGTGGGTGTCCGCGTCAAGCCAGACGGGAACCAGCGCCCGATCAACCACGCCGACCCCGGAGGCGAAGCGCAGGATGCCCGACAACCTCCAACCAGCTTCTGTGGGTCGGGCGGAGATGCCGGTCGCGTGTGACCGGGACGCCCACACGGCGTACAGGCTGTCGGGAACGGCCGGGTGGTCGGCCTCCTTGAGGATTCGCAGGGCGTCGATGTGTCCCTCCACCAGACGGCTCAGCGGGATGTCCGTGCGGCCCAAGGAGATCAGCGCCTCGATGAGTTCTGGCCAGTCGAGGTCTGGCCAGGGCTGCGCAAGCGCCAACGACCACATGGCTTCGGCTGTCTGACGCACGCTGGGGGCGTGCCGCGGATAGCCCGGCTGCAGTGCATAAGACGGGGGGTATGGGGCGAGTTGACTCGGTCTCATCATGGTGTGTCCTTTGGATCGCGCAGCCAGGAGGCCAGCACGAAGTCGAGGTCGGTATGCCGGACCGCGTCCGTCCAGCCTCGAGCGTGAAGCGCGCTCCCCAGTTCGTCGGTGACGGCCGTTCCGGACAGGTAGGCGTCGTCAGGGTGGTGTCGCCAGTGAACCGTGAGGATCTCGGCCGCAGACTCGGCTGCGGCCTGGTCCACCATCGTGTACGTCTCGGCTCGGGCCGACTCAGGCAGGTAGTAGAGCACCTCGGACAGCAGGATCACATCCGGCCGATGGCCGGGGACCGGTCGTGGTAAGGAGTTGAGGGTGACCTCGACCTCGGGACGACCTGCCACCAGGGCCTTGGTGATCTGCACCGCTTCCGCAGACAGGTCAGAGGCGAGGAACCGCTCGCAACGAGCGTCGAGAGCGAGGGCGAGGTCCCCGGTGCCACAGGCCGGATCCCAGCCGAGCGCATACGTTGCTCGGCTCAGACTTGCGAGCACGACCGCCAGTTTGCGGCGCTCGTACCAACTGTCGCGGACCCGGAAAGGGTCGCGGTCGCGGCGATACATCGCCTCGAAATCAGGTGCTTCAGGCATGGTGAGTTCTCCTTGGCAACAGAACGAGTTGGCGCTCGTGATGTTCGAGCATTGCTCGAGGCACGACGGGTGCCAGGTCGGGGCGCAGCGGTTGCTGCTGCGAGACGTAACAGGCCAGCGCCACCTCGCGGGAGCGTTCAGCGAGCGCGTCCGTGCTCACCTGAAACAGGTCATAGCCAGATCGTTCCAGTTCGGTAGGGTCACACCAGAAGGTCATCCACACGGGATACTCGATGATGGCTGCACCGCTGAGGTGGGCTGCGTGCCACGCGGCTTCCCCCGCCGCCACGTGGTCCGGATGAGGGTCGAAGCGCCACGGCGCCAGGACCACGTCCTGCTCGCTGAGGACCCCCGCGAGCCGAGAGCCGAGCTCGGTCACCGAGTTGCCGGCGCGCCCATCCGGAACACCCCAACAGGAATGCGGCTGAGCACCGAGCGCCCGCACGGCCGCACGCCACTCATCGACGCGCCGACGGGCCAGGCCGGGCAGGACAACTCCCATGTGATCGACACATGCCTCTCCCGCGGTCAACGTGATCGCCTCAACCGGGCCACGTCGGCGCGCCCACTCTGAGATCAGGCGACCTGCGCCAATCGTCTCGTCGTCCGGATGGGCACTGAGCACGATCAACCGGCCACGCCCTGCCGCCTGCTTGACGCACAGGTCCGACACCTCCAGTGATATCGCGGACTCGACGATGTCGCTCCAGAACGTGGTGTCGTTCCCGGCGGGCGTCACCTCACGGGGGCCGTCGAGCCCCTCAGGTCTCACCCGCCTCGACTTCTCAGCCACTCGAGCGTTCGAGCAGGGTGGGCATGTCATCGGCGTGATCTTCCTCGCGGGCGCGTGCGCGCAGGATCAACACGTCGGCCAGGAACGATGTCTCGGAAGGACGGGGTTTGCTCCTGCCTTTGACCGGCATGGCTACTCGTGCTCCTTAAGCCAGAGAGGTGGACGTAAGCCAGAGAGGTGGACGTACAAGCCCCTCCCTACCCACTCGGAACATCTTCACACCTGCACCGATCCCGCAGCGACACCGAAGGCCAGATGCGACTGGAAGACCGCACACCTTGTCCGTCCGCACCTTCAGAACCTTCAGCCGCTGCCGCGCCAGACCTCTGGCGCGACGCTTCCGGTCTGCACGCTTCAGAACGTCGCACATCGCGTCCGCTGGGGAGGGCTTGGCCGAACGTTTGATCCTCCAGTCCGCACCCGGGCACGGTCCAGGGGTGGCCCCGGACGGCGGCTACTGAAGCGACCAGCAATCTCCTGACTCGGTGTGTCGGCTTCGCGCCGAGAGGCCTCCTGGCATTGCTGGTCCGGCGATTCCGTCTTGGTGCACGACGCGCCTCCGATCGGCATAAGACAAGGTGTGCGCGGCGCTCTCACCGCCGGTCGCGCGCCAGTCTGGAGCAGGTCGGGCCACTCCCGCGTTCTGCGACGAGAACGGAGCAGACCAAGTGCCTGCTCAGCTATTAATCGACTTGCGTCCACCAACTCGGGTCCAGATCAGCAGAGCGATGATCGCCCCGATAACCGAGCCGATAATGCCGGCCGGCTGGAGGAGCCCCTCGGCCGAGTCCTTGTGGAAAAGCAGGTAACCCAGGAAACCGCCCACAAACGACCCGACGATCCCCAGCAGGATGGTCGCAGGGATGGAGAGGTCCTGCTTACCCGGGACAATGAGCCGGGCCAGCGCACCGGCGATGAGGCCGACGACGATGGCGCTGATGATGGTTCCCAACATGAAAATTCCCCTTTGATTGACGATGCTGACTCAATTTAAGGCTTTCACCCCTAGGGCATCTTCGCGACACCCACCGGTATGTTTACCATGAGAGAGTAGGTCATCACGAGTTGCTAGCCGCAGTGATTTCATTAGCCTGCGTGGCATCTAGTGGCTCGTGTTTGAAGTGGTCTGACGGTTGGCTTTCTTGAGGATCTCGTCGGCGGTCTTGGTCCACCCGAACGGGTGGCAGCGGTTGTTCCAGCCGTCGATGAGGGCTCTGATCTTGGCGTCGCGGTCCTGCCTTGGTTTGGAGTGAGTCCGAGCTGTTCCATGCGTCCAGGGTCGGGACTGCACATTGCGGGGCCTGAACGGCTCAGGAGTTGGGCAAGACGTCCTTGACTGCGTCGACTACTTTGGCCAGTGCGGGCCGGTCGTCGCCGCCGCTGGCCCAGGCGGGGTCCTGCGGCAGGGGCCCCATCGGATCCGAGCCCTCGGGCGCTGTCGTTCGCGGCGCGAGGGCACGGCGGAAGGACTCGTCCAGTCCTAGGAGGCGGTGTCCTTTTGGCAGCAGAATCGTCTGGAAGTCGCCATCGACGACGACCATGTCGTGGTGGAGGCTTTCGACCAGTGCTTCGACCGTTGCTCGGGGTACGTCGGTGAGACTGCCTACCAGGGTGCCGACGAGTGCTGTCGGCAACAGCGGCACATTGACCTGCGGTCGCTCTATCCCGGCGTGTGTGCTGTAGGCCTTGAGTAGCTCGCCGTAGCGCACCTGGTCGGGACCGCCCACGTCGAAGTGGCGCGAGGGACCAGTGTACTCGAGCGCTCCGACCAGCGCTTCGAGTACGTCGACGACAGCGATCGGCTGCACCATGGAGTCCATCCACGTCGGGACGGTGTGCACCGGCATTCTTTCGCTGACCTGCCGGATGATCTCGAAGGAGGTGGATCCGCTGCCCAGGAGTACCGCAGCGCGCAGCGCGACCACGGTCGCGGGCACACCACTGAGGATCTGTTCGACGTCGCGTCGGGATTTGATGTGTTCGGAGAGTTCGGTCTCGGCGACGCTGGGGACGAGCCCGGACAGGTACACGATCCGTTCTACATTTTGGGCACGTACCCCGGCCGCGACGTTGGTGGCTGCCTTGCGGTCGGTCTCGACGAAGTCGTCGCCGCCCATCCCGTGAATCAGGTAGTAGACCGCTCCCACGCCCTCGCAGGCAGCTGTGACCTGTTCTGGGTCCAGAGCGTCCATTGCGACGGTCTCCACCTGGTCGCCCCACCACGGCTGCTCGCGGTCAGGGTTGGTAGTGGTGGTGCGCACCTGATGACCGCGCTCGAGTAGCAAGGGCACCAGCCGACCGCCGACGTAACCGG
>JBDTAU010000188.1:0-2699 GCA_039924465.1 Dermatophilaceae bacterium | reverse complement strand
ATAACGACGGTTCGGCCACTCCTGTTGCCGGACCAAGACAGGAGAAATGTGGCTAAGGTCCGCGTCTACGAGCTCGCCAAAGAGCTCGGAGTCGAGAGCAAGGTGTTGCTCTCACACCTCAAGAGTCAGGGCGAGTTCGTCCGGTCGGCGTCATCGACCATCGAACCCCCGGTCGTGCGCAAGATCAAGGAGACGTTCCCTGCGGAACTACGCTCCGGCGGCGCCGACAAGCCAGCGGCCAAGGCCGCACCCGGAACGGCCCCCAAGCCGGGGCAGTCCACCCCTTCGACCCCGGCCCCGAGGGCTCCGAGCGCCCCGACCCCCAGCGGTTCGACGCCGGCGGCCGTAGCGCCCTCGGCGCCGAGTGTCCGCAGCGCAGCACCCGCTCCCGCGGCCCCGGCCGCCTCGACGTCGGCTCCAGCTGCCAGGGCCACGCAGGCTCCGGCAGCTCCGGCGCCCCAGGCTCCGGCGCCCCACGCTCCCGCAGCCAAGGCCGCGCCTGCGGCCCCGGCGCAGGTCCAGTCCGCTCGTGATGGTGGCCAGCAGGGCCCCGGTGTCCCGGCGGCCCCGCGCCCGGCCCCCCGTCCCGGCCAGCCCCGTCCGGGCAACAACCCGTTCGCGTCGAGCCAGGGCATGCAGCAGAAGCGTCCGCCGCGCCCCAGTGGTGACAGCGCGCCCCGTCCGGGCAACAACCCGTTCAGCCCCAGCCAAGGCATGCCCCGGCCGCAGCAGCGGCCCGGAGGCCCCCGTCCCGGTGCTCCGGCTGCGGGCACGGCCAGGCCCGGGGCTCCGCGTCCCGGTGGTCCTCGTCCGACTCCGGGCAACATGCCCGAGCGCAGCACCGTGGGACGTCCGGGCCAGCGCCCGGCCGGTGGTCCCGGACGGGGTGCGCCTGGCGGCGGCGGTCGCGGCGGCACCGGTGCTCCTGCCGGTGGCGGCGGTCGCTTCGGCGGCGGCGGCGGCCCGGGCCGGAGTGGACCCGGCGGCCGTGGTGGCACGCAGGGTGCGTTCGGTCGCGGTGGCGGGCGCCCGGTGCGCGGACGCAAGTCCAAGCGCGCCAAGCGCCAGGAGTTCGAGCAGATGCAGGCCCCGTCGCTCGGCGGCGTCAGCGTCCCCCGCGGTGACGGCAAGACGGTCATCCGGATGCGCCGCGGTGCATCACTCAACGAGCTCGCGGACAAGATCAACGCCAACCCGGCCTCGCTGGTCACGGTGCTGTTCCACCTCGGTGAGATGGCCACCGCGACGCAGTCGCTCGACGAGGACACCTTCAAGCTCCTCGGCGGCGAGCTCGGCTACGACGTGCAGGTCGTCTCCCCGGAGGACGAGGAGCGCGAGCTGCTCGGCTCCTTCAACATCGACCTCGACGCGGAGCTCGAGTCGGAGCACGACGAGGACCTCGAGGCACGGCCGCCGGTCGTGACCGTCATGGGTCACGTCGACCACGGCAAGACCAAGCTCCTCGACGCGATCCGGTCGGAGGAGGTTGCCGAGGGTGAGGCCGGTGGCATCACCCAGCACATCGGTGCCTACCAGGTGAACACGACGCACGAGGGCGAGAGCCGCGCGATCACGTTCATCGACACCCCGGGTCACGAGGCCTTCACCGCCATGCGTGCCCGTGGCGCGTCAGTCACCGACATCGCGATCCTCGTCGTCGCTGCCGATGACGGCGTCATGCCGCAGACCATCGAGGCGCTCAACCACGCCCAGGCGGCCAACGTGCCGATCGTCGTGGCGATCAACAAGATCGACAAGCCGACGGCCAACCCGGCCAAGATCCGTCAGCAACTGACCGAGTACAACCTCGTTGCGGAGGAGTACGGCGGCGACACGATGTTCGTCGACGTCTCGGCCAAGAACGGCACCAACATCGACGGGCTCCTGGAGGCGGTCCTGTTGACCGCTGACGCTGCCCTCGACCTACGCGCCAACCCGGACAAGGATGCCCGAGGCGTTGCCATCGAGGCGCACCTCGACAAGGGCCGGGGTCCGGTCGCGACCGTCCTGGTCCAGTCCGGCACGCTGCACGTCGGTGACTCGATCGTCGCAGGCAACGGCTACGGACGAGTCCGGGCCATGCTCGACGAGCACGGCGACCACATCGAGCAGGCTGGGCCTTCCCGGCCGGTCATGGTGTTGGGCCTGACCTCGGTGCCCGGCGCCGGTGACACGTTCCTCGTGGCACCGGACGACCGCACTGCTCGTCAGATCGCCGAGCGTCGCGAGGCGGCCTCGCGGGCGGCCTCGCTGGCCAAGCGTCGCAAGCGCATCTCGCTCGAGGACCTCAACGAGGCACTCGCAGCGGGCAAGGTCGACACGCTCAACCTCATCCTCAAGGGTGACGGGTCGGGCTCGGTCGAAGCGCTCGAGGACGCCCTGCTCAAGATCGATGTGGGCGACGAGGTCGACCTGCGGATCATCCACCGAGGTGTCGGTGCGATCACGCAGAACGACGTCAACCTCGCGACGGTCGACAACGCGATCATCATCGGCTTCAACGTCCGTCCTGCGGAGCGGGTCGCCGAAATGGCCGATCGGGAGGGCGTGGACATGCGCTTCTACTCGATCATCTACCAGGCGATCGACGATGTTGAGTCGGCGCTCAAGGGCATGCTCAAGCCGATCTACGAAGAGGTCCAGCTCGGCACGGCCGAGGTCCGCGAGGTCTTCAAGTCGAGCAAGTTCGGCAACGTCGC
>JBDTAU010000187.1:0-7604 GCA_039924465.1 Dermatophilaceae bacterium | reverse complement strand
ATCGTCGAGGCGGCCAGCGCCTTCTTGATGTCGTCCTTGGCACAGCCGATGATCGCCCCGAAGATGAGGGTGGCCGCGCCGACGATGACGACGACGAGTTGGGTCGTGGGGGTGGACTCGAAGATCGGGCCCGACCGCACGACGAGGTAGACCCCTGCCGTGACCATGGTCGCTGCGTGGATCAGCGCCGAGACCGGTGTCGGGCCGGCCATCGCGTCCCCGAGCCAGCTCTGCAGCGGCAGCTGGGCCGACTTGGCGGTCGCTCCGAGCAGCAGCATCATCCCGATGGCGGTCATGAAGCCCTGGTTGACTCCCTGCACACCGGCCACGCCCGCGTTGACCGTCGCGAAGTCAACCGCCCCGAAGTGGAAGAACATCAAGATGATGGCGATCGTCAGCCCGAAGTCACCGACGCGGTTGGTGATGAACGCCTTGTTGCCGGCGGTCGCGAAGGCCGGGTTGTGATACCAGAAGCCGATCAGCAGGTAGGAGGCCAGACCGACGCCCTCCCAGCCGACGTAGAGCAGCAGGTAGGAGTCGGCCAGCACCAGCAGCATCATCGCTGCCACGAAGAGGTTGAGGTAGGCGAAGAAGCGTCGCCGGTCCGGGTCGTGCTCCATGTAGCCGATGGAGTAGACGTGGATGAGGGAGCCCACGAAGGTGATGAGCAGGACGAAGACCATCGACAACTGGTCGATGAGCAGCCCCGCCTGCACGTCGAACGAGCCGCCGGTGATCCAGTCGAACAGGTGCACGCTCTTGGGGCGGTCACCCACGCTGCGGCCCATCATCGAGATGGTGATGATCGCCCCGATGACGAAGGAGCCCCAGGAGAGCAGTGTCGCGAGGACCGGGCCGAAGCTGTTGGTCCGACGGCCTCCGACGAGGAGGAAGAGCGCCCCGAAGGCCGGCAGCGCGATCATCAGCCACGCGTAGGCGGTGAAACCCGTCGCCGCGTGGGTCTCGCCCTCATGCGCGAGTAGCCCAGCGGCATACGCGCCCTGGTGCACAAGTGTTCCCATGCCAGTTGACATCGACCGGTGCTCCTTAAAGCTTCAGCAGGTTGGCATCGTCGACCGAGGCCGACCGGCGGGCACGGAAGATCGCCATGATGATGGCGAGGCCGACGACCACTTCAGCGGCGGCGACGACCATGACGAACAGGGCCATCACCTGCCCGTCGAGCTGGCCGTGCATCCGCGAGAAGGTCACGAGCGAGAGGTTCGTGGCGTTGAGCATGAGCTCGACCCCCATGAACACGATGAGCGCGTTGCGACGCACGAGCACCGTCGCGGTCCCGATGGAGAAGAGGACCACCGAGAGGTAGATGTAGTGCATGGGGCTCATTTCTCGCCCCCTTCCTCGATCGCGCGATGCAGATGGCGCTCGATGTCCTTGATCCCGTCGACGGACGCGACCTGGTCACGGGCGACGAGGACGCGGGAGACGGACTTGGCGCTCGGCGTGCCGTCGGGCAGCAGCGCCGGCGTGTCGACCGCGTTGTGGCGGGCGTAGACACCCGGTGCGGGCAGTCCGGCGACGTCGTGGTTGTCCCGGATCCGCTTGCGGGCCCACTCGGCCTGGGTGCGCTTGGGGGAGATCCGCTCGCGGTGCGCGAGCACCATCGCAGCGAGCGCGGCGGTGATCAGCAGCGAGGAGGTGATCTCGAAGATCCAGACGTACTGGCCGAAGATCAACTCGGCCACCCCGGTGACGTTGCCGGTCGAGGCGTTGATCGCGACGACCTTGTCCATCCCGGCCTGGACCGTGGTCTGGTCGAAGACGACCTTGCCGAGGGAGAAGAACAGCACTCCGGCGAGCCCGAGGACGAACACCAGAGCGGCCAGTCGCTGGCCCTTGATCGTCTCGACGAGCGAGTCGGACGAGTCCACGCCGACGAGCATGATGACGAAGAGGAAGATCATCATGACCGCGCCGGTGTAGACGAACACCTGCACGACGCCCAGGAAGTCCGCTTTCTCGATGACGTAGAAGATGCCGACGACGATCATCGCCAGCGCCATCCCCACGGCCGCGTGGACGGCCTTGCGCGCAAAGACGAGCCCGAGACCGCCGAGCACCGCGATGGGCGCGAGGATCCAGAAGGCGACGGCTTCAGCGGTGCTGGTCACGGTTGGACCCCTTCCCGGGTCGTGGCGGCGCCGCTGGCCTCGTCGGAGCTCGAGGTCTGCGCGGCTTCAGCCGCCTCACGCGCGTCCACGTAGGCGCGCTGGGCGTCGGTGGGCCCGTCGACCAGGTCCCGATAGTAGTCGCGCGAGGTCAGGCCCTCGACCATGGGGATGGGCACCGGTTGCATGCCTTCCTGCATCGGGGCCAACAACTGGTCCTTGGTGAAGATCAACTTGGCTCGGCTGTCGTCAGCGAGCTCATAGAAGTTGGTCATCGTCAGGGCGCGGGTCGGGCAAGCCTCGATGCACATGCCGCAGAAGATGCAGCGCAGGTAGTTGATCTGGTAGACGCGGCCGTAGCGCTCCCCCGGGCTGAACCGGCCCGTGCCTCCGGGCCTGTCGTCGTTGTCAGCACCTTCGACGAAGATCGCGTCAGCCGGGCAGGCCCAGGCGCACAGCTCGCAGCCGATGCACTTCTCGAGCCCGTCCGCATAGCGGTTGAGCTGGTGCCGGCCGTGGAAGCGGGGCGCTGTGGGGCGCGGCTTCTCCGGGTACTCCTCGGTGGCGACCTTGCGGAACATCGTGGAGAAGGAGACGCCGAAGCCCGCGACGGGGGCGAGCAGCTCCGCGAAGAAGCCCTTCTCCGGGTGGGCCGATTTCGCTCCGCCCACCGAGCTGCTCGAGGCCACGGGACCGGGGGTGCCGGCGCCGGCGCGTCCGGTGACGTCCTTGCCGACGTTGTCGTCGTCAGTCATGACTGACCTCCTCAGAGGTGGTGACGGTCGTGGCCTCGGGGCCTGCCGCGAGGGCGACACTCGGCTCTCGCAGCCGCTGTCCGGGCATCGGCGGGACGGGGTAGCCGCCCTCGAACGGATCGATCTCTTCCTCGGGGTGCCATGCCTTGGCGGCCAGCTGATCCTCGCGCCTGACGTCCCACATGTAGGCCACGCCGAGCGCGATCAGCGCCACGATGCCGACGATGACGAGGGTGGCGACGGACAGGTCGAACCCGCCGACGGTGAGCCGCCCCTCACCGAGGAAGCCGAGCTGCGCGCCTCGGATGAAGGAGACGGCCACGACCCACGCGAGGGTGATCGGGATGAGGAACTTCCAGCCGAAGCGCATGAACTGGTCGTAGCGCACGCGCGGCAACGACCCACGCAGTCAGACGAAGAAGAACATGAACATCCAGAGCTTGACGGTGAACCACAGCAGGCCCCACCAGCCACCGGTGAACATGCCGTCGCCGATCATCGAGATGAGCGGAGGCGCCGCGGGTCCGCCGAGGAACATCGTCGTGGCGAGCGCCGAGACGGTGAACATGTTGATGTACTCACCGAGGAAGAACATCGCGAAGCTCATCGCGGAGTATTCGGTGTGGAAGCCGCCAGTGAGTTCGCCCTCACCCTCGGCGAGGTCGAACGGCAGGCGGTTGGTCTCGCCGACCATGGTGATGACGTAGACCACGAAGGAGAAGAACGCCGGCAGGATGTACCAGAGCGAGCTCTGCGCCGAGACGATCTGTGAGGTCGACATCGAGCCGCTGTAGAGGAAGATCGCGACGAGCGAGAGGCCCATCGCGATCTCGTAGGAGATCACCTGTGCCGTCGAGCGCAGACCGCCCAGGAGCGGGTAGGTCGAGCCCGAGGACCAGCCGGCGAGGATGATCCCGTAGACGCCGACACCGGCCACGGCGAGCACCAGCAGCACCGCGACGGGCACGTCCGTCAACTGCAGCGGCGTCTCGTGACCGAAGATCGAGACCGTCCCACCGAGCGGGATGATCGAGAAGGCGACGAAGGACATCGTCGCGGTGATGAGCGGCGCCGTCCGGTAGACGATCTTGTCGGCCGCAGCCGGCGTGATGTCTTCCTTGAGCATCGCCTTCATGCCGTCGGCCAGCGTCTGCAACAACCCGAACGGGCCGTTGCGGTTGGGGCCGGGACGCTGCTGCATCCGGCCGATGACGCGTCGCTCGAACCAGATGACGAGCAGCGTCGAGATCAGCAGGTAGACGAAGATGAACAGGGCCTTGATCACCGCCACCCACCAGGGGGTGTCGCTGAAGTCGGCGACCGGGTTCTCCGTGGCCGGAACCAACGCAGTGAGGCCGTATGCCGCTGTGCTGAGACTCATAGCGCACCACCCTTCGTGGACGTGGCCGGGACCCGCGCCACCGGGACCCGCGCCACCGCGACCCGCTCCCCGGCGTCCGCGCCGAGTCCGGACCGGACTGAGCACTCCCTGGCATTGGTCGGCAGCCAGACGACGCCATCGACCATGCCCTTGACGACGACGGCTGGCACCGTCACGCTGCCGAGCGGGCCGCTGACGGTGACCTGGTCGCCGTCGGCGAGGCCGAGCCCGGCGGCCGAGGCCACCGACAGTCGGGCGACGGCGGCCGGCGCCGTGCCGGCCAGGAACGGCTCCCCGTCCTGCATCCGGCCGGCGTCGAGCAGGCTGGTCCAGGTCGCGAGGATCCACTCCCCGGTCCCGCTGGCGCTCGTGGGCGCCGGCGCCACCGGAGCGGCGGTGGGCGTGGCCCGGGCGCCGGACCAGGGCCCGAGCGCCTCGAACTGCGCCTGGATCTCGCGCACCGTGCGGGTCTCGATGAAGTAGCCCATCTCGCTGGCCAGCATGTCGAGGGCTCGGTGGTCGCTGACCGCGTTGCTCTCGAGCGCTTCCTCGAACTCGCGGACGCGCCCCTCCCAGTTGACGTAGGAGCCGGGCTTCTCCGACTGCGAGGCGACCGGCAGGACCACGTCGGCACGAGCGGTGACGGCTGACTCACGCAGCTCGAGGGAGACGACGAACGCCCGGTCCAGGGCGGCCGCGGTGGGCAGGGAGCCCGGCAGGTCCGCCGGGTCGAGCCCGCCGACGACGAGCGCATCGAGCTCGCCGGCTGCTGCCGCAGCGATGATCCCGGCGGTGTCCCGGCCCGGGGTCGCAGGCAGTGCGTCAACCTCCCAGACCGCAGCGACCTCGCCGCGGGCGCTCGGGTCGAGGACGGGACGCCCACCGGGGAGCAACGTCCCGAGGGCACCGGTCTCGAGCGCGCCGCGCTCTCCGGCCCGTCGCGGGACCCACGCGAAGCGGGCCCCGGTGGCGGCCGCCAGGTCGGCCACGGCCGCCAGGGCGCCGGGCGAGGTGGCGAGGCGCTCCCCCGCGAGGATGATGCCGCCCTCGGCGAGGGCATCGGCAGCGGCCGCCCCGACCTCGGTCGAGCGCAGGTCGCGCAGGACCGCGGCCTCCTGCCCGGGCACGGTGGGGATGAACGAGCCACCCATCTTGGTGAGGCTTCGGGTCGGCAGCGGCCCAGCGGCATACACCTTGGTGTGGTGGTTGCGGAACGCCTTGCGCAGGCGCAGGAAGACGATCGGGCTCTCTTCCTCGGGCTCGAAGCCGACGAGGAGGACGGCCTTGGCGTGCTCGAGGTCCGTGTAGGTCACTGCCCCGCCCTGGGGGCCGGTGGCGACCACGTGCTCGGCGAGGAAGGCGCTCTCCTCGTCCGTGTGGGGCCGGGCCCGGAAGTCGATGTCGTTGGTGCCGAGCACGACGCGGGCGAACTTGCCGTAGGCGTAGGCGTCCTCGGCGCTGACCCGACCGCCGGTGAGGACCGCGGCAGCCTTGGCCTTGGCCAGACCGGCCGAGGCCGCGGCGAGGGCCTCAGGCCAGGAGACGATCGCGAGCTCGCCGTCGGCGCCGCGGACCATCGGGAACTGGAGCCGGTCCGGCACGGTCGCGTAAGTGAAGGCCCAGCGACCCTTGTCGCAGTTCCACTCCTCGTTGACCTCGGGGTCGTTGAGGGCCATCCGGCGCAGCACGACACCGCGACGGTGGTCGGTGCGGATGGCACACCCGCTCGCGCAGTGCTCACACACCGACGGGGTCGAGACCAGGTCGAAGGGGCGGGACCGGAAGCGGTAGGCCGCACCGGTCAGCGCGCCGACCGGGCAGATCTGGACCGTGTTGCCGGAGAAGTAGGACTCGAACGGCTTCTCCTCGTAGATGCTGACCTGCTGCAGCGCGCCACGCTCGACGAGCTCGATGAACGGGTCGCCGGCGATCTGGGCGGAGAAGCGGGTGCAGCGGGCGCAGAGGATGCACCGGTCGCGGTCGAGCAGCACCTGGGTGGAGATGTTGATCGGCTTGGGGTAGGTGCGCTTGATGTCCATGAAGCGGGACTCGGGGCGACCGTTGGACATCGCCTGGTTCTGCAGCGGGCACTCGCCGCCCTTGTCGCAGACCGGGCAGTCGAGCGGGTGGTTGACCAGGAGGAACTCCATCTGGCCGTGCTGGGCCTTGTCGGCGACCGCCGAGGTGTGCTGGGTCGCCACCTCCATGCCCTCGGACACCGCGATGGTGCACGAGGTCTGCGGCTTCGGCATCGGGCGGACGTTGCCCTCCCGATCCGGGGTGGCGACCTCGACCAGGCACTGGCGGCAGGCGCCGACCGGGTCGAGCAGCGGGTGCTCGCAGAAGCGCGGGATCTCGATCCCGACCTCTTCGGCGGCCCGGATGATCAAGGTGCCCTTGGGGACGCTGACCGGGAGCCCGTCGATGACGAGGTTGATCAGGTCAGGCTTGGCCGGGGCCGGCTCGGCCCCACCTTCGCTCTTGGACGCGACTGTAGTCATGCAGACACCATCCCGCTCGGCTCCTTGACGGCAAACAGTACGGACTTCTCCGGCGGAAAGAGCTCGTGGGCCGGAGTGGTGATCCCGGCCTCGAACTCCTCACGGAAGTACTTGATGGCTGAGGTGATGGGGCTCGTCGCCGCATCGCCGAGCGCGCAGAACGAACGACCCAGGATGTTGTCGCAGATGTCGAGCAACTTGTCGATGTCCTCCTGGGTGCCACGGCCGGCCTCGATGCGGGTCATGATCTGGCGCATCCAGTAGGTGCCTTCGCGGCACGGGGTGCACTTGCCGCACGACTCGACCTGGTAGAACTCCGTCCACCGGGCCACGGCGCGCACGACCGAGACCGTCTCGTCGAAGACCTGCAAGGCTCGGGTGCCGAGCATCGAGCCTGCGGCCGCCACCGAGTCGAAGTCGAGCGGGACGTCGAGGTGCTCCTCGGTGAAGATCGGCGTCGAGGACCCACCTGGCGTCCAGAACTTGAGGTGGTGGCCCTCGCGGATCCCGCCGGCCAGGTCGATCAGCTCACGCATCGTGATGCCGAGCGGCGCCTCGAACTGTCCGGGGTTGGCGACATGGCCGGAGAGGCTGAAGATGCCGAAACCGGTCGACTTCTCGGTGCCCATGCCCTTGAACCAGTCGGCACCCTCGAGGATGATTCCCGGCACGGAGGCGATCGACTCGACGTTGTTGACCGAGGTCGGCCGGGCGTAGAGGCCGGCCGCCCCGGGGAACGGTGCTTGAGTCGCGGCTGGCCCCGCCGGCCCTCGAGGGAGTCGAGCAGTGCCGTCTCCTCACCGCAGATGTAGGCACCGGCGCCCGCGTGCACGGTGAT
>JBDTAU010000186.1:0-7462 GCA_039924465.1 Dermatophilaceae bacterium | reverse complement strand
TGCCTCCCGCGCCCGCCCCAGCACCCCACTGCCGCCTCACTCCGGGGCCGGCCCGTTCCCGGTGATCACCCAGTAGCGCCGCAGCCCGCCGCCCGAGCCGGCCGGGACCCCACCGGCTCGCAGGATGGTCCGCATCGACGCGAGATTGTCGTCCTCGCAGCTGATGAGCACCCGGTCGATCCCCCTCCGGGCGGCCAACTGCAACGCCAGGGCCAGCGCGCCACTGGCGATACCGCGGCGCCTCGAAGGCGGCTGAACGGCATACGCGATGTGTCCCCCGCTCTGGGCGAGCAGCTCGTTCAGCTCCAACCGCACGGTGATCGTCCCGACGACCTGTCCGTCCTCGAGGATCCAGCGGTAGGCCGCGGGCACCCGACCCGGCCCGATGTGGTCCCCGGCGACCTCCTGGCGGGCCAGCCACGTCGTCCACTCCTCGAACGCGGCGGGATCCGTGACGGCTCCCCGGTCCGCGTGGCGGTAGCCCGACCCGTGGATGGGCTCGCCGGCGAAGGAGTCGACCAGGTGCCACCACGACGTCGCGAGGTCGGTGGTCGGTCGCACGAGCTCGATCACACCTCGACCCTACGACCCGACCGGCGCCCAAGGCCTCCCACGGCGGCGCTCCAGTCGCCCACCTAGGATTGACGCCATGACGCGTCACGCCCAGTCCGAACGCCTCCTGCTCTGCGACGAGCTCGACCGGCTCGGCCCCGATGGCCCCACCCTGTGCGAGGGCTGGGACACCCGGGACCTCGCCGCCCACCTCGTCATCCGCGAGGGGCGGCCCGATCTGTCGGTCGGGATGTTCGTGCCCTTCCTCGGCGACCGGCTCGAGCGCGAGCAGCGGGCGATGGCGGACGGTGACTACGCGGCCCTCGTCGCCCGGGTCCGGTCCGGCGCCCCGTGGTGGAACCTGATGTACGTGCCCAAGATCGATGACCTGGCCAACCTCATCGAGCACTTCGTCCACCTGGAGGACGTGCGGCGCGCCCAGCCCGACTGGACCGCGCGTGAGCTCTCACCGGAGCTGGAGCGTGACCTGTGGGCCTCGCTGCGACGGATGGGCCGGCTGCTGTTCCGCTCGGCACCGACCGGAGTCGTGCTCATCGCCGACGGTCTCGGCCGGCACTCCGCCAAGCTCCCCGAGGCCCACGGCACCGTCGTCGTGCGCGGGGCCGCGCCCGAGCTGGTGCTCTTCGCCCACGGTCGGGGCACGCACGCCACCATCGAGTTCGAGGGGGCGGACGACGACGTCCAGCTGTTGCGCGACGCCCGACTCGGCGTCTGAGCGGAGTCCCGACCGAGCAGCCTGCCGTATGCCGCTGGGCTGGCTCAGCGGACGATGACCCCCGCCGCACGCAGGGCGTCCTTGACCTGCCCCACGGTCAGCTCACCGAAGTGGAAGACGCTGGCCGCGAGCACGGCGTCGGCCCCGGCCTCGACAGCCGGCGCGAAGTGCTCGAGCCGCCCGGCGCCGCCGCTCGCGATCACCGGGACCGACACGGCCGCCCGCACCCGGCGAATCAGCTCGAGGTCGAAGCCGTCCTTGGTCCCGTCGGCATCCATCGAGTTGAGCAGGATCTCGCCCGCCCCGAGCTCGGCCGCGCGGGCGCACCACTCGACGGCGTCGAGGTCGACCGGGGTCCTCCCGCCGTGGGTCGTCATGACGAAGTCAGCCGTCGGTCGGCCGTCGTCACCGCGTCGGCGCCGGACGTCAGCCGACAGCACGAGAACCTGCGCCCCGAAGCGGGCGGCGATCTCGGAGATCAGCTCCGGGCGGGCGATGGCTGCCGTGTTGACCCCGACCTTGTCCGCCCCGGCCCGCAGCAGCCGATCCACGTCGTCGACCGAGCGCACCCCGCCCCCGACGGTGAGCGGGATGAAGACCTGCTCGGCCGTCCGTCGCACCACGTCGTAGGTCGTCTCCCGGTTGCCGCTGCTCGCGGTCACGTCGAGGAAGGTCAACTCATCGACGCCTTGAGAGTCGTAGAGGGTCGCCAACTCGACCGGGTCCCCGGCATCGCGCAGGTTCTCGAAGTTGACGCCCTTGACGACCCGACCGTGGTCGACGTCGAGACAGGCGATCACTCTGGTGGCGACGGTCATGGGCCCAATCTAGGACGCGGGTAGGGTCGCGTCCTATGTGGGACCAGATCACGGGACACGCTGACCCGGCGCACGTCGCGGCTGTCGTCGATCTGGCCCGGCGCGCCGAGCCCCGTTGCGGGGACGTCGTCGTCGTCGCGATCGACGGTCCGAGTGGCTCCGGCAAGACGACCCTCGCCCACGACGTCACCCAGACCCTCGACGGTCAGACCCTCCACCTGGACCGGCTGTACCCGGGTTGGGACGGGTTGGCCGAGACCCCCGGGTTGCTCGCGCGGCAGGTTCTGGAGCCACTCGCGACCGGCAGCCCGGCCGCCTACGTCCGGTGGGACTGGGACCGCGACCAGTGGGCCGACACGGTCCCCGTCGAGGCGTCCCGCTTCCTCGTCGTCGAGGGCTGCGGTTCCAGCGTGCTCCCGGCCCGGGCGTATGCCGCCGTGCGGGTCTTCGTCGATGCTGACCCGATCCTGCGCAAGCGACGCGGGATCACCCGTGACGGGGAGAGCTACCGCCCACACTGGGACCAGTGGGCCGCCCAGGAAGCCGCGCTGTTCGGTCGCGACGGGACGAGACAGCACGCCGACCTGCTCATCGACACGACTAGCGTCTGACCCATGCGAGCCACTCCCGACCCGGCAACCCGGCGCGGACCGGATCCCCGGTCCCGACGCCCGTTGCCGCCCTTCTGGGTGATGGCGGCGGCCCTGCTCTCGGTCGCGATCAACCTCCGGGTGACGATGACGAGCATCCCGCCGCTCATCGACGAGATCTCGGCCGACCTGGGCCTGAGCCACTCGATGGCCGGGCTGCTCACGGCCCTGCCGGTGCTGTGCATGGGACTGTTCGCGCCACTCGCGAGTCGGATCGCCCACGGGATCGGGGCGCCGGCGGCGGTCCTCTGCTCGGTCCTGGCCATCCTGCTCGGGACCATCGGTCGTGGCCTCGGCAACCACGTGGTCCTGCTCTATCTCGGTACGTTCGTCGCTGGCGTCGGGATCGCGATTGCCGGGACCCTGCTTCCGCAACTGGTCAAGACGTTCTTCCCACCCGGCCGGGTCGGCCTCGCGACCGGGCTCTACATGGGCGGGATGCTCGGCGGCGCGACGGTGGCCTCCGCCCTGGCCGTCCCGCTCGCCGACTTCTTCGGCTCGTGGCAGGCCTCCCTCGCGTTCTGGGCGGTCTTCGCGGTGCTGGGCCTGCTCGTCTGGGCCCCGTTCACCCGCAGGGCCAACCCCCACCACCTGCGCGGTGAGGCGGGCCGCGCGGGGCTGCCCTGGACCAACCTCGTCGCCTGGACCGTCGCGATCTATCTCGCGGTGCAGTCCTGGTCCTTCTACTCCAGCATCGCCTGGCTCGCACCGAGCTACGTCGAGCAGGGGTGGTCCACGACCAGTGCCGGTTTCCTCCTCGCGGCGTTCACCACCGCCCAGATCATCTCGGGGCTGCTCGGCCCGGTGTTCAGCGACCGGGTCATCGACATGCGGGGCCTGCTGATCTTCTCCGCGGCCATGGGGACCATCGGGTCCTTCGGGGTGTATTTCGCGCCGCTGGCGCTCCCCTGGCTCTGGGTGTTCATCCTTGGTCTGGGACAGGGCTCGGCGTTCTCCCTCGGACTGGTCCTGCTCGTGCGCTATGCCCGGACCCCCGCGGCGAGCGCCCGGCTGAGCGGGATGGGCTTCCTCGTCTGCTACACCGTGGCCGCCTTCGGGCCACTCGTGATGGGGGGCCTGCGCGACCGGGTCGGCACCTTGACCCTGACGTGGCTCATCCTCGGGCTGCTCGGGATGGCGCAGGCCGGGCTGGCGCTGCGGTTGCGTCCCGACCTGCCGCAGATCGCCTGACCCCGAGTCAGCCCCAGTAGTCGTCGGCAGCGGCGGGGGCGTCTTCTCGACCCGAGCTCGTGCGACGCTCGGTCACCGAGAACCGTCCACGATAGAAGAGCATCGGCCGGCCGGGCTCCCCGTCCTCGAGTTGCACCACGTGGCCGATGATCACGTCGTGATCGCCGGCGGCATGGACCTCCTCCACCGCTGCGTGCACCCGCATGAGGACCCCGGGCAGGCTCGGGGAGCCCTGCTGCGAGGGCTCCCACTCGAGCCCTTCGAAGCGCTGCCCCGACGCCGATCCGAAGCGCTCGACCAACTCGGTCTGCTGGTGGCGCAGGACGTTGACGGTGAAGACACCGGCGGCCCGCATCAGTGGCCAGGATCGCCCGTTGCGGGCGGCGCAGAAGAGCACCAACGGGGGGTCGAGGGACACGGACGCGAAGGATTGACAAGCGAATCCGACCGGCTCTCCCTCGGGGCCCAGACCGGTGATGACCGTCACCCCGGTCGCGAAGTGTCCCAGGACCCGACGCAGCTCGGCGGGATCGAGCCGATCCGTCACGCCGGTGCCTCCGGGTCCTGGGGCCCACTGGACGGGTCGTCACGCCACTCATCCGAGCCACCGGACTCACCCGAGCCACCGGACTCACCCGAGCCACCGGACTCACCCGAGTCGAATGGGTCGCGTTGTTCGCCGAGTGCTTCGACCAGGGCCGCCAGACGAGAAGCCTCGCGAAGCGAGAAGGGCCCGTCCGCCTTCTGGATGGCCATCACGGCCAGGGTGTCGGAGTCGGCGAGGTCGAGTTGGACCCACGGCGCACCGCCTCCGAACTGGACCCCGACGATCTCGGGCCACTCGAGGGTGCGGGTCAGGATCAGGTTGCGCACGACGAGTCCCTCCCGTGTCGGGATGGCCGAGATCGCGGCGTAACGCCACGCCAGATAGGCGATGACGACTCCGATGGCGAAGAACATGAGCTGGTCGGCCGGTCCCCAGATAGCGCCCCCGGCCTTGGACGGGAGCAGGAGCGCCAGCACGGCAAACATCAGCAGGGCCACGATCGCGATGCCCAGCGCCACGGCTCGGCCACGCCGCGAACGGAACGGCGCGAAGGCCGCTTCCTCAGAGTTGATCGGGGGCGTCGGGTCAGGCATCCGGTATCAGAGCCTGCACGCCGCGATGTCGGTGACCAGGATGGCCCGGGCGCCGAGCTCGTAGAGCTCGTCCATGAGTCGGTTGTGGCCCAGTTGCGGGACCATCGCCCGCACCGCCACCCAGTCCTCGTCCTGCAGCGGCGAGACGGTCGGGGACTCGAGCCCGGGCGTGAGCGCGGTCGCCTCGTCGATGAGGTTCCGCGGGCAGTCGTAGTCGAGCATGACGAAGTTGCGCGCGGTGATGACGCCGGTGAGTCGTCGCTTGAGGACCTCGATGGCCGCCAGTCGCCCTGGGCGGTCACCGCGGATCAGGACCGCGTCCGAGTGCAGGATCGGCTCCCCGAAGACCTCGAGTCCCTGGGTGCGCAGAGTCGTCCCCGTCTCGACCACATCGGCGATGACGTCGGCGACCCCGAGCGTGACGGCCGTCTCGACCGCCCCGTCAAGACGCACGACCTCAGCGGTGAGGCCCCGCTTCTCGAGGTCGGCGCGCACCAGCCCGGGGTAGGAGGTGGCCACCCGCTTGCCGTCGATGTCCTCGATCCGGGCGACCCCAGCGGTGGGGGCGGCATAGCGGAAGGTGGACCGCCCGAAGCCGAGCGTCATGATCTCCAGCGCTGGGGACCCGGAGTCCAGCAGCAGGTCCCGGCCGGTGACCCCGGCGTCGACGGTGCCGGAGCCGACGTAGACGGCGATGTCGCGCGGGCGCAGGTAGAAGAACTCGACGTCGTTCTCGGGGTCGCTGACCACCAACTCCTTGGTGTCGCGGCGCACCCGGTAGCCGGCCTCACGCAGGATATCGACGGTGGACTCGGACAAGGAGCCCTTGTTGGGTACGGCAATTCGCAGCATGGGTCGTCCTCAGAGGTGGGCGTAGACGTCGTCGAGCGTGATTCCCTTGGCCAGCATGAGGACCTGCAGGTGGTAGAGCAACTGGCTGATCTCCTCGGCCGCCTCGGTGTTCGTCTCGTACTCGGCGGCCATCCACACCTCGGCCGCCTCCTCGACGATCTTCTTGCCGATCGCGTGGACGCCGGCATCGAGTTGTGCGACGGTGCCCGATCCGTCCGGTCGGGTCGCGGCCTTCTCGGACAGCTCGTCCCACAACTGTTCAAAGCTCTTCACGGTGCCCCAGCCTAAGGGTGTCGGTGGTGACGCGGTGCGACGAGGTCACGGATCAGGACTCGGCGGGAGTGACGGCCCGCAGCGCGAGGACCGTCGCGACGGCGGCGGCGGCGGCCTCGTGCCCCTTGTCCTCGCTCGATCCCGGCAGCCCGGCCCGGGCCAGGGCCTGGGCCTCGTCATCACAGGTGAGCACGCCGAAGCCGACCGGCGTCGCGGTGCGGACCGAGACCTCGGTCAGGCCCACGGTCGCTGCCTGACAGACGTAGTCGAAGTGCGGGGTGCCGCCCCGGATCACGACCCCGAGGGCGACGAGGGCGTCGAACTGGTCGGCCAGCGCGGCGCAGGCCACACTCAGCTCGAAGGTTCCCGGGACGCGGACCACCTCGACCCGGTCCACGCCGGCATCGGCCAGGCCACGGCGGGCACCGGCCAGCAGGCCGTCCATGACCTGTGCGTGCCAGCTCGCCGCGACGATCGCCACGCGCAGGTCGCTGGTGTCCGAGGTGGTGCCGGTGTGCTCGAAACTGATGGTGGGGGCGCCATCCTTCATCGTTGTCTCCTCAGGCCGTCTCTTGGGTGGATCGGTCGCTGGCCAGGGTGATGTCGTGCCCGAGCCGGTCGCGTTTGGTCGCGAGGTAGTGCTCGTTGTCCACCCCGACCGGGGTGTTGAGCCGCTCCACGGCAACCACCTCCACCCCGAACCGTCGCATCGCCTCGACCTTCTTGGGGTTGTTGGTCAGCAGGACGATCTGGGTCGCTGCCAGGTCGTGCAGGATTGCTGCTCCGGCGGCATACTCCCGTGCGTCGACCGGCAGGCCCAGGGCGGTTTGGGCATCCACCGTGTCGGCCCCGGCGTCCTGCTCGGCGTAGGCACGCAACTTGTCGACCAATCCGACCCCGCGCCCCTCCTGGCCACCGAGGTAGATCACCACGCCGCCCTCGTGGCCGACCCGCGCCAGCGACGCCTGCAGTTGTGGCCCGCAGTCACAGCGCAGCGAGCCGAACGCGTCACCGGTCAGGCACTCCGAATGCAGTCGGGTCAGGGTCGGTCCGCGCCCGAGACCCTTCGGGCTGACGAGCGCGACGTGCTCATCTCCGGTGAGGGTGTCCCGGTAGCCGTGCGCCGTGAAGGTGCCGTGGATCGTGGGGATGCGCGTGGTCGCGAGGCGTTCGACGCGGTCGTGGCGCTGCCGCCACGCGATGGGGGCCTCGATGGTAATGACCGGGATGTCGACCTCGGCCCCCAACGC
>JBDTAU010000185.1:0-4076 GCA_039924465.1 Dermatophilaceae bacterium | reverse complement strand
CCGCATGTAGGACAGAGCCGTGGTCACCCCGCCCTGGGCACTCGCCCGGGACTCCGACGCCACGTCCGTGCTCAGCGGGTTGTAGATGCCCCAGTGCTGGTGGGCGTCGACGACGCCGGGGAACGCGAGCTTGCCGCCGCCGTCGACGACCACCGCGGCGTCATCGCTGGGGATGTCGCTCGCGAGCCGGACGATGCGACCGTCCTTGACGCCGATGTCGAGCGCCTGCTGCTCGGGCTCGTCGTGCCGCACGAGCCGGACGTTCTTGATCACGAGATCGAGTGCTGTCATCACAATCCTCCTCGGGACGCCACATCGCGTCCGTGGTTACCAGGTGTCGCTGTTGGGTCAGGTGGCCGGTGGCCGCCAGACCCGATCACTGCCGGGTGGCAGGGGGTACAAGGTTTCGCAGGTGCTGCATGACCGCTCCGATGTCCGGAAGCTGGTCGAGGTGCCGGACCTGGGTCTGCACCTCGCGCACAACGTCCGCTGGGAGCCATGGCCCGGCCGTGTCCTCGAACTTCAGGGCCAATTCGTCGTCGCTGAGCGGCCGTTGGTTGCCGCCCCGGTTGGCCAGGACCTCCTCGACGTGCTCGGCCCCGTCCGTCGTCCACACTCTCACGATGGCGGGGAACTGGGAGGGGAAGATCGCGTCCAGGCGGGCGTCCGGAATGACCTCGACGTGGCTCATCAGGGTGCGCCGGGCGGGATCCTGGGCCAGTTCGTCCGAGAAGTCGTCGAGGCCGACTCCGAGCCCGCCGCCGCCGAAGAGCCCCGCGGTCAGGGCGTAGGGCGCGCTGAACTGGGCTTGGTAGCCGGTCTCCGGGGCCCTCTTGACCTCGATCGGCTGCCCGATGGTGCGGATGACCGCCGCGGGGACAGCGACAGTGGCTCGGGTCACGTCGGCGGGCCGGATTCCCTTGGCGCGCAGGGCGAGCCCGCCGTCGATGATCGCGTGGGTGAAGTGGTTGGCCGGGTAGGGCTTGAAGAAGATGTCGGGGATCGACCATGTCACGCCGAGGTCCCGGGTGATCTCGTCCGGGTCGAAGAGTCCGTGCAGGAAGGCCTCGAAGAAGCCGAACCGGCCCTCCAGGACCGTGGGTGGTCCGGTGAAGCCGTGGCCGACGAGTTCGGCGGCAGTGACCCCGGACTGGGCGGCCCAACCGCAGTGCAGCCGCTTGACCGTGCCGCCGGTCCGGTTCGCCTCGATGATGCCAGACGCCATGGACGCGGTGATCCCGAGCGTGTGCTGGACTGCCGCTGCGTCGGCGCCGAGGAGCAGGGCCGCGGCGACGCCTGAGCCCATCGCCCCGCAGATCGACGTGGCGTGCTGGCCGTGCTCGAAGAAGGTCGAGTTGCCGAGGGTCCGGTCGTAGCCGGCCATGCCGAGCCGGACCGCCACCTCGAGCCCGACGGCCACCGCGCGGATGAGGTCTTCACCGGAGGCCTTACTGGCCTCCGCCGCGGCGAGGGCCGCCGGGACGACGCTGGCAGACGGGTGCAGGATCGAGGGCAGGTGAGTGTCGTCGTAGTCCAGCGAGTGCGCGAGGACGCCATTGCCGAAGGCTGCGTGGGCGGCGGTGACGGGCTCGGGAAGCCCGACGACGTGGGCTCGGCCCGTCCCGCCCTGCGCCGCGACGTAGTCGAGTGCGGCCTGGGAGGTGGGGAGCCGGTGGGCGCCCACGCAGAGACCGAGGATGTCGAGGACCCGTTGACGCACGCTGGCAGAGACGGCCGGCGGGACCCCGTCCTGGAAGGCATCCTGAGCGAACTGCGACAACTGTCCGGCGAGCGTGGGACCGGTGCTGGTTGCCTCAGACACGTGAGATCACCGCCAACGGCCGGGCCGGTGAACCGGTCGCCCCGAAGATCGGAAGTGGCGACAGCACGAAGAGGAACTCGCTCGGAGCCCGCTCTGCCAGCTCCTCGAGAGCCATCGCCTCGATGATGTAGATGCCGT
The DNA here is from genome assembly GCA_039924465.1 of Dermatophilaceae bacterium. GTDB lineage: Bacteria > Actinomycetota > Actinomycetes > Actinomycetales > Dermatophilaceae > JAKDLQ01. Next base: position 2,116 of record JBDTAU010000185.1, on the reverse strand, counting down.
GCGTGACGAGCAGAACGCTGTGCGCCGGCAGGACGCTGTGGCCCGATCCAGCGGGCAGGCACTCGAACGCGATCGTGTCAGCGCCAGCAGCGTGCACCTTCCGGTCAGCGAGCCACTGAGCGCCGGCCGCCCCGACACCAGGGACGCCGCTGTCATGGCCGATGTAGGCAGCGCGGTCCCCGGTGTCGAAGTGCTGACCCCAGCCACTGCGGATCAGGACGACGTCGCCGCTTCGCACCTCGACACCCTGACGGGCGCAGGCCTGCTCGAGGTTCTCCGCCGTGATCTCCTGACCGGGGGCGCAACGGCCCAGGCCGAGGAGCGCCGGGATGTCGAGCAGCACGCCGCGTCGCATCATCGGCTCGATCGTGTGGGCACCAAGTTCGGCGTAGCGGCCACCGACTCCCGCCTGGATGGCGTCGAGGTCGCCGTGCAGGCGGCCGTCCTGCGAGACGTGCGACAACGCGTCGATGTGGGTGCCGACGTGGGTACCCATCGTGATGATGTCGTTGGCTGCGGACCCACCGTCAGGTCGGACCTTGTCGCCGTGCCGGCGGGGAAGGGCGTGCCAGAAGGCCGGGTGGTTCGGCGACTGCGGCATCCCGATCGTCAGTTGACGGCCCAGGTCGATGACCTGCACCCCCTGCAGGACGGCGTCGAGGATGGGGTCCGAGGAATGCCGGTCGGTCAGCGGGCTGGGTGACGGGCTCATCGAGTCCTCCGGGTGCTGGGGGCTGGGGGGTCAAGTGTTCTGGTGCTGGCTATCGGCGGGTGGACGAGTGCACACGCGGAGCGGACGTGCGGTGGTGGTGGGCCGAGGCGCCCTCTCCGTCGGGGCGTCGGTGGAGGGGCGCTCAGGAGATCACGCCCTGGGTGCGTAAGGCATCGACCTCGGCGTCGCCGAGACCGAGTTCATCAACCAGGATGGCCGTGGTGTCGGCCCCGAGGGCCCGGCCGGTGTGCCGGATCGTGCCAGGGGTCCGGGACATGCGCCACATCACGTTGTGCATTCGAAGGCTGCCAAGGTCCTCGTCCTGGACCTCGGTGATCATCCCGGTCTCCCGGAAGTGCGGGTCCTCGATGATGTCCCGGGGGTCGTACACGGGCGCGATGGCGGCGCCGGCCTCCTCGAAGGCGGCCAGGACGTCGTCGCGCTCGCGCGCGCTGATCCACGAGCCGACGTAGTCATCGAGCAGATCGGCATGCTGCACCCGGGTCGCTCCGGAGGCGAACCACGGCTCGTCGATCACCTCGGGGTGCCCGACGAGCCGCAGGACCCTTTCGGCGATGGCCTGCGCGCTCGTCGAGACCGCGACCCAGGCTCCGTCCCTGGTCTGGTACGTGTTGCGCGGGGCGTTGTTGACCGACCGGTTGCCGTGCCTGGTCTGCACGACCCCGAGTTGGTCGTAGAAGGTGGGTGCCGGCCCGACCGCGGCGAGGATCGGCTCGATGAGGTTGAGGTCGATCACCTGGCCCTTGCCGGACGACGCGCGCTCGAGCAGCGCCATCGAGACGGCTGACGAGCCGGCGATGCCGGCGAGGCTGTCGGCGAGCCCGAAGGCGGGCAGCGTGGGTGGTCCGTCCGGGTCGCCGGTGAGGTGGGCGAAGCCGCTCATTGCCTCGGCCAGGGTGCCGAAACCGGGGCGATGAGCGTAGGGCCCGGTCTGGCCGAACCCGGTGACGCGAAGGACGACGAGGCGAGGGTTGAGTGCGAGCAGGTCATCAGGAGCGAGGCCCCACCGTTCCAACGTCCCCGGACGGAAGTTCTCCACCAGGACATCCGCGGTGCTCACGAGCGATCGCAGGACAGCTGCACCCTCAGGCTTGGACAGGCTCAGGCCGATCGTGCGCTTGTTGCGCGAGATCTCCTTCCACCACAACGGGATCCCGTCCTTGGCGAGGCCGTGACCGCGCATGCTGTCGCCGGCGACAGGGTGCTCGACCTTGATGACGTCCGCCCCGAAGTCGCCGAGGATCTGGCAGCACAGAGGCCCGGCGAGGATGGTCGAGCAGTCGATCACCCGTGTGCCGCTCAAGGGACCGCTCATGCTGCCACATCCCATCAGTTCTGATTAGTGGAACACCGTTTCATTTATCTTAGGGCGGTCGGGGCTTC
>JBDTAU010000184.1:0-2917 GCA_039924465.1 Dermatophilaceae bacterium | reverse complement strand
CGATGACCACCCGGACTGTCATGTCCCCTGCCCTGCACGCGGCAGCGCAGCGCGCACGACCCAGCCGTGCTCTGACCCCGGCCCAGCGGTCAGCGTTCCGCCGAGGAGGGAGACCCGTTCGGCCATGCCGACCAGTCCGTAGCCGGGGGACCCGGAAGTGGTGGTCCGCGCGCCGTCGTCGCTCACGGTCAGCTGCACGTGCGTAGTGGAGCCGACCACGCAGATCTCGACGCAGGTCGCGAGTCGTGCATGGCGTCGGGCGTTGGTCAGTGCTTCTTGCGCCACCCGATAGAGAGCCAATTCGACGCCCGACGCAAGATCAGTCAGATCACCAGCCAGCTCGACGTCCACCTGCAGCGAATCGCTGCCCGTCACGGCCAATCGTTCGATATCGACCACTCGACTCCCGGGAGGGTAGGCGGGCTCGTGATCGTGGCCCCGCAGAACACCGATCATCGTACGCATCTCGCCCAGAGCCCTCACCGCTTCGTGCTCGATGATCTCCAGTGATTCGACGGTGGCACCATCAGGCGAGCCGCGGGCCAGGACCAGGCCGGCCTGGGCTTGGATCGCGATGGCCGACACATGATGAGCCACCACGTCGTGCAGGTCTCTGGCCAGATGCCCGCGCTCCTGGAGCCTGACCTGCTCGACGAACTGCTCGCGGGCCATCACCCGGTACCGGACGGCCGCCCCCAAGGCGGCTGCGAACAGCAAGAGGCCCATCCCGCCGAGCGCGTCGTCCGCGCCGCTGAAGTCCGTGATGGTGCTGACGACGAACTCTACGACGATCACCCCCGTGCCCAGGACAACATCGCGTCCGGAGGCCCACCGCCACAGGGAGTACACCAGCGCCAGCACCACCACGCCGCTGTAGAGCACCACCGGCACGGTGTCGGAGAGGACCGCAGCCACATCAACAGCCAGGAAAGCCCCGAACCCGAGGCACACGGCAGCCAGGGAACGGGCTCGCCGCATCAGGACGGCTACGGCGAGCACCAGCCCCAGACCCACGACAGCGCCAGTCCGCCACCCCGGGTCAGTCCGACCGAACGCCTCCACGGCCGCTGCCACGAGCAGCACGGCGGCGAGGACCCGATCGTGGCGGTGGATACTCCCCGCCGGTCCCGTGACGGCGGGCTCGGTCCACATCGCCCGTGCGGCGCTCCACATGATCGCAAGCGTAGGGGCCTGCTTCATCCCACGGAACAGTCGAGCAGGTACTGACAACCTGATCGATCGGCCAGGTCAACATCGGCCTCAGGACCGGTGTGCTGTCGCGAGAATCGCGCCAGCCTAGAACACATGGACCTCCCCGCGTGGAAAAGAAGCTCGGTGCGAAGACTCCGCCCAGCTGACCTTCAGGACTCGAAGGTTCCCGAGAAGATCGTGCTCAGCGGGCTCTGGGTCAGCTTGCTCTTCGTGTTCGCCTTCGTCGACATCTTCGGGTTCTGGCGCGCGGACGTCATCAGGGGCGCGCTCGCTGGTGAGGTCCCCGGCGTGGGGCTCCAGATCGACCAGACCTTTCTGACCCTCACGACCGCCTACATCCTGGTACCCAGCCTCATGATCGTCGCTTCACTCCTGCTCCCCGCCAGAGCGAACCGGGTCGCCAACATCATCGTCAGCCTGCTCTACCTCACCTCCGTCGTGGTGACCCTTCTCGGCGAGAGCTGGACCTACTACATTCTCGGGAGCCTCGTCGAGACAGTCCTTCTTCTCGCGATCGCGCACAGCGCCTGGACCTGGCCAGGACACTCTCCACTGGGTCACTCACCCGCCACGGTCACGCTCGGCGACACCCGTGAAACGGGCGGCGTGGAGTGCGAGGTCAGTCGAGCCGGTCGGCGGCGACAACACCATGCATGACCAGGTCGGAGGCTTGGCGCGCAACCTTCTGCAGGCTCGGGTCCCCCGCGTCGGTCAACTGCCCCAGGAGATCGATGATCTGCTTGCACCGTCGGACGAAGTCCCCCGCCGCCAGATCCGTCCCGCGCAACACCGACTCGAGGGGTTGCCCGCTGGCCCAGCGGTGCACCGACCAGGCGAGTCCAGCGTCGGGGCTCCCGGTGCGCGGCAGGCCGAGGTCACCCTCGGCGTCCTCGAGCGCGCTCCAGATCCGCAGCATCGCGTCGAACGCCTCGCGGATCTCCTCGGTGGGCCACCGGGGGGAGAGTCCCTCCTCACGTCGGGGCTCATGGATCAACGTCGAGACGATGGCGGCCAGGGAGGGTGGGTCTAGTCGGCGCCAGAGCCCGGCGCGCAGGCATTCCGCCGCGAGCAGGTCCTTCTCGGTGTACAACTGCCGCAGACGATCCCCTGTGGCCGTGACGGATTCGCCGTCCTCGCCGAGGTAGTCCATCCGGATGAGCAGCTCGCAGATGCGGTCAAAGGTCTTGGCGACCGAGTTGGTCCGACCATCGATCTTGCGCTGGAGCCCGTCCGTCTCACGACGCAACCGCCACCACCGCTCGGCCCAGCGCGCGTGGCTCTCCCGATCAGGGCACGCATGGCACGGGTGGGCTCGCAACGCTCGACGCAGCTGGTCGATCCGCTCGTCCACAGCCTCGGGGTCGGTGTCCGGGCTCCCCTTGGGAGGCGGGTCGTGTGGCAGTTTCGCCCGAAGCGACGCCGCGAGGTCGCGGCGGGCCTTGGGACTCTTGGCGTTGAAGTGCTTCGGCACGTGCAGGGACCCGATCGGCTCCAGCGGCTCGGGCACGTCCTGGACGGTGAGTCGGCGCAGGTGGTGGTCCTCCGTGATGACGGCAGGCGAGGCCGACTGGCCCTTGCCTCCGCGGTGGGGTGCGACGACGACGGCGAGCCCGCGGTGCCGTCCGGTCGGGATCCGCACCACGTCACCGAGCTTCAACTGCTCGAGCGACACGGCGGCCGCCGCGCGCGCCGATGCGGATCGTTC
>JBDTAU010000183.1:0-5609 GCA_039924465.1 Dermatophilaceae bacterium | reverse complement strand
GGTCGGCTCGCCCGTCTTCACTGACGCGGAGATCGACGCCATCGACGTCTTTGTGCGCGGCGGCGGCGGCCTCGTCGTCCTCGGGGAGTGCAACCAGGACGGCTATGGCACCAACCTCACCGACCTGCTCGCCCGCTTCGGCCTCGGCCTCGTCAGCACGACCGTCCAGGACGCCACGCATCGGCACAACCAGGTCTCGACGTGGGTGCTCGCCGACCTGCCCGGCGGCGCAGCCAGCCACGGCATCCTGACGGCGGTCTCCCGCGCGTGCTTCTACCGCACCGGCACCGTCGACGTCTCCGACGCCCCCGGCGCGGCCGTGCTGGCCCGGACCAGCAGTGCTGCCGACCCAGCCTCCGCCCCCCTGGCCGTGGCGCATCAGGTCGGCCGCGGCCGGGTGGTCGTCTTCGCCGACTCCGACCTCTTCGGGGACGACTCGATCAACGACTTCGACCACGTGCAGTTGTGGTCCAACGTCGTGGCCTGGGCGGCCGGCACCGGTGACGACGCCGCCAGCACGCGGGAGGACGCGGTCGACCCGTCCACCGACCTCGACTGGCTCAGCCTCAAGGACACCGTGTCGCAGTTGCGGGTGCTGCAGTCCAAGGACGGCTCCGTCGACGCCGAGACCCAGGATCACGCGCTCGCGGGCGAGTTGGTGCAGCGCCTGTCCGAGCAGATCACGACGATGGCGCCCCGCTTCCCGCACGACGCCGCCTACCTGGACGCGGTCGTGGTCGACCTGACCCGGTGGGCGCAGAGCGGCTTCGCGGTGCCGGACTTCCTCGACTCACTCATGGCGTTCCGTCCCGACCAGTGCCGCGAGGACGGCCTCGAGCACCTCGTGGTCTTCCCGATGTACACGCAGAACGGCAACCCGAACCGACAGTTCGAGGCGGTCTGGACGCGGGTGTTCTGGCCGGACTGGCTCGCCAAGATCGAGCAGAGCTATGACAACCCGATGTTCCTGTCGCTCGAGTTGATCGACTTCACCGCCGGCTACGACACCAACTCGGCCGTGCTCTTCCCCGAGACCGTCGCGATGCGTGAGGTGCCGCGCTTCAGCTGGGGCGCGATCTTCGCCGATCGCGAGGCGGCCAGGTTCCGTCGGATCAGCACGGCAGCCGCGCAGACCCTGTCGCTGCAACTACCCCCGGACGCCGAACGGCTGGTCCACCACCAGGGCCTCGCGCAGAGTGCCTTCGCGCTGTGGGACATGATCCACGACCGGACGCACAGCCATGGCGACCTGCCCTTCGACCCCTTCATGATCAAGCAGCGGATGCCGTTCTGGATGTATGCGCTGGAGGAGTTGCGCTGCGACCTCAACACGTTCCGCCAGGCGGTGGTGCTCGAGGCTGCGGGTGAGCCGCACGCCCGGCTCGTGCAGTACGCCATCGTCTTCGACCGGCTCTTCCGCTTCCCGATCACCGGGGATCGGGTGCGCAACTACGACGGGCTCGGCGGCCAACTGCTCTTTGCCTACCTGCACCGCAACGACGTGCTGCGGTGGACCGACAACCGGCTCCGGCTGGACTGGACACGGCTACCCGGAGCCGTCATCGACCTCTGTGACCTCGTCGAGAAGCTCTACCGCGACGGCATCGACCGCTCCCGGGTCGCGCACTGGCTGGCCTCCTACGAGCTCATGTCGAGCTACGTCGAGCCGCACCCGGCCTCCGTGTGGGCGAAGGGCCCGGCGGCCCTCCCCCTCGACGGACCACCCAAGGAGCTGACGAATGCGGTGCTGCCGGACGAGTTCCCGCTCAACGTCTTCTACGAGTCGCTGCGTCGCAAGCTCGATGACGTGATCGCATCGACCTCGGGGATCACGGCGTGAGTCAGACTGGGGGCATGAACGACTCCGGAGACCAGGGCGACACCGAGGGCATGGGCGACACCGAGAGCAGCAGGAACACCGAGGACGAGGCTCGCGCCGAGGTCAGGTTGGAGACAGCCGACCTGCAGGGTCTGGTTGTCGTCGTGGCCGGCGCCACCGGAGCCGCGGGCCCAGCCCTCGTCACGCGACTCGCGGGGGCCGGCGCCACCGTGGTCGCGATCGGCACCCACGAGGATCGCCTGCACCGCGTCGTCGAGATGGCCGCCGTCGCATCGGGCAGTGACCGGATCGAGGCTGCGGTGGTCGACCTGCTCGACGCCGAGGCGACCCAGACCCTCGCGCGCGAGCTCGTCGCCCGCCACGGGCACGTGGACGGGCTGGCCCACCTCGTCGGCGGCTGGCGCGGCGGGGCCTCCCTCGTCGAGGAGCCCCTGGCGGACTGGGACTGGCTCAACGACCTGCTGATCCGCACCCTGATGTCGAGCACCCGGGCCTTCCATGACGCGCTGCGGGACAGCCCGTGCGGTCGCCTGGTCCTCATCTCGACGACCCAGACCCAGGCCCCCTCGGCCAACAACGCGATGTATGCCGCTGCCAAGGCTGCCGCTGAGACGTGGACCCTCGCTGTCGCGGACTCCTTCGCCGGGAGCGCGGCGGCCGCCGTGATCCTGCCGATCAAGGCGCTGCTCACCCCAGCCATGCGGGCTGCCAAGCCCGACGCGAAGTTCACCGGGTACACCCACGTCGCGGATCTGGCGGACACCATCCATGACCTGTGGGGCCAGCCCGCAGCCGACCTCAACGGGAAGCGCCTGTGATGAGCCAGTCCGCGGCCGACCAACCGCTGCACGATCCCCAGTCCCGAGGCTTCGCGAGCGACAACTACGCCGGTATCCACCCCGAGATCCTCGCGGCGATCGCCCGGGCGAACGGTGGCCACCAGGTCAGCTACGGAGCAGACGTCTACACGGAGCACCTTCAGGAGGTCTTCCGCTCCCATTTCGGTGAGCAGGCCAGCGCCTACCCCGTCTTCAACGGCACCGGGGCCAACGTCGTGGCGCTCCAGGCGCTGACCCAGCGTTGGCAGTCGGTGATCTGCACCGAGTCGGCGCACATCCATGTCGATGAGTGCGCCGCGCCGGAGAAGGTCGGCGGGATCAAGCTCTTCACGGTCCCGACCCCGCTCGGCAAGCTGACTCCGGAGCTCATCGACCTGCAGGCACACGGCTTCGACGACGAGCACCGGGCCCAGCCGGCCGTCGTGTCGATCACCCAGAGCACCGAGCTCGGCACCGTCTACTCGGTGGCCGAGATCGCGGCCATCACCCGGCACGCCCACTCCAAGGGGATGACCGTCCACCTCGATGGGGCACGGATCTCCAACGCCGCGGCTTCCCTCGACGTGCCGCTCCGCGAGTTCACCACTGATGTCGGAGTCGACATCCTCTCCTTCGGCGGCACCAAGAACGGGCTGATGATCGGCGAGGCCGTCGTGGTCCTCAACCCGGACGCGGTCGGCGGGATGGACTACCTGCGCAAGTCCTCGATGCAACTGGCCTCCAAGATGCGCTTCATCTCTGCGCAGTTCGATGCCCTGCTGTCCGGCGACCTGTGGCTGCGCAACGCTCGGCACGCCAACGCGATGGCGAGCCGCCTGGACGCGGCGCTCCGATCGGTGCCGGGGGTGACGGTGGCCCGCCCGGTCGAAGCCAACGCGGTCTTTGCCGTGCTCCCTGCCGCGGTCACCGCCCGGTTGCAGCAGCAGTACCCCTTCTACGTGTGGGACGAGGCGACCGGTGAGGTCCGGTGGATGACCTCGTTCGACACGACCGAGGAGGACATCGACTCGTTCGCCGCCGCCATCGCCCATGAGCTCCGCGCGGCGGGGTCGGCCATGAGGTCAATCCGCGTCGGACAGGCCAGCAGCCGAGCGCAGTAGCGACAGGTACTCCTCGACCGTGGCGAGGCCGGCGAGGACCGCACCCCCGTCTGCGACGACGCACGGCACCGTATCGATGCCCTGCTCGGCGGCGGCTGACTGGTCCGCACGGACGGCATCGGTATGACTCGAGCCGGCCAGGACCGCTGCCACCCAAGTCTCGTCAAGCCCGGCCTCCGCGGCCAACCGAAGCAGGGTGCCGGGGTCATCGATCGCGGTCTGCTCCTGAAACTGCGCCACGAAGAGTCGTTCAATCAGCGCCGACACCAGTGCCGGACCGCCCATGACCACGGCCAGGGCAACGAGTCGCTGCGCATCAAGGGTGCCGGTTGGTTTCGCCTGGCCGCCAGTGGAAGCCTGGGGCCGAACCGCAGGGGCGCTGTCCTGCCCCGGCTGGAACTCGACGGTCCGGAACCGCGTGGTGACCTCGTGCGGCCGCTCAAATTGTGCGATGGCCGTCGTGATCCGTTCCTTCGCCAAGAAGCAGTCCCGATCGTCCAGTGCGATCCAGACGTCGAGGGCAACAGCCTTGGCTCGGTCCGTGGCGCCGTGGAGAGTCATGACCCAAGTGTCCCCCCGCCAGCCCCTTCACACAGTGCGGAAGCCCCCACCGGATCGGTGGGGGCCTCCGCACTGCGGTGCAGGGGTTGGATCAGAAACGGCCGTAACCGGACGGAGTGGTCCAGATCGAGTGGTTCCCGACGACCGTGCCGGTGCGCTGAGCATCGACCAGGCGTCCCGGGCTCGCGTAGATGCCGACGTGGTAGGCCGGGTAGCCGAAGAAGACCAGGTCCCCGGGCTGGGGGCTGGACACGCGGCGGGCTGCGGACTGCTGGGCCGAGGCGGTGCGAGGGATCGAGATCCCGGCCTGACGGTAGACCCACTGGGTCAGACCGGAGCAGTCGAAGCCGCCCATGCTCGTGCCGCCGTAGACGTACGGCACGCCGAACGCCCGCTGCGCGATGCCCACGAGGCCGCTGGCCGACGGGGCCGGCGGGGCCGGGTTCGTCTTCTTCGCGGCGATCGGGGCGCGGGCCGTGCTACGGGACGCGCTCGTCGTGGTGCTACGGGTGGGGGTGGTGGCGGCACGAGTAGTGGTGGTGGCGCGGGGGGTGGCAGCCGCGGCACGCTCGGTCCGGGCCTTTGCCTGGGCGGCATCAGCCTTGGCCTTCGCTGCGGCCTTCGCTGCGGCCTTCGCTGCGGCAGCCTTCGCCTTCGCGGCATCAGCCTTCGCCTGAGCAGCGACCTGGCGCTGCTTCTCAATGACGACATCCTGGATCACCAGCGGCGCGGCGGCCTTGGCGGCCGGCTTGGCCGGGGTCGCGGTGAAGCCGATGGCGCCGAGGGCGCTGCCCACCGAGACGGTGCCGGTGCTGGGCCCGGCGATCGGGGACGTCACGCCCTGCGCGCTGGGCACGGTCATCTCCGCAGCATTGGCGGGGGACGCGAACGCGGTGACAACCAGACCACCGGACGCGGCCATGATGGCGGCGCCCTTGACAGCCGGCTGCGCCGACTCCTTCGCGATGACCTTGAGTTCGCCGAGCGGGTTGAAACGACCTGGGGCGCGGTGACGCCCGGGCAGGTTCTGAGCCACGTTTTACCTCTCCAGCGCCTACGGGGTGAGCTGTCGGGTTCGGGCTGGAGGAGCAATGCCCGGCCTCTGCTCAGACCAAAAAGGTCCGTCGAGGGCTACACCCCAAGGGCATCTCGCGATGCCCGTACATAGGTGGTTCCCCCGCTCCTGCCACAGCGGATCGTTTGTACCCTCGGTTCGGCGGCAGGATTTGGCGATCCGACCCAAGGCACTGTCTCGAGAGGAGCCAGCGG
>JBDTAU010000182.1:0-4466 GCA_039924465.1 Dermatophilaceae bacterium | reverse complement strand
CGCGACGCAAAAAACTTGGCATCGATTATCTGACACGCTGTTGAGTTCTCAAAAATCGGACACACACCAACAACCAAACCCCCCACACAGGAGAGCCAGCCACCAGGGCAACCCTACAAACCTACCCGCCTCCAGCTTGGGAGTCAAACCCGTGACCCGCTCTTCAGAGCGACCGGATGTGACCCGCTTGGTCTCAGCGGTTCATCGTGGAGACTACCTCATGATCAAGGTGCTTCGCGACTGCTTGTCACCCCCGGGACCGGCCTACTTCGCTCGGCGATTTCTCGCTGTTGCGGTGGCGTCCGTTCCTCCCTGTCGGGCTGACACGGAGAACACTAGACGGAGGATGCGGCTATTGCCAAATCGCTCCTCTCTCCGGCCACTCAGGGCGACGAACCCTGTTGTCGCACAACGGGATTCGTCACCCTGGAGTGAGGCGGAGGGGCCGTGGGAGGACCGGACGATCAGGCTCTACGGGCCGCAGCGAGGTTCTTGCGCCCACGCTTGAGCAGGGCCACCTGCCCGTGCAGGAAGTCCGCCTGCGTCAGGACGTGCTCCGGATCGGTCACCTTGACGTTGTTGAGCGAGGCCCCACCGTCTGCGATGGCACGCCGGGCGCTGTTGCGCGAGTCGACCAGCCCCACCGCCACCAGGGCGTCGACGATCGAGGTGCCGACCGGGACCGGCGCCCCGGGGAGCTCCCCCGTCGCATCGTCCAGGGTCCGAGCGTCGAGCGTGGTCAACTCCCCCTTGCCGAAGAGGGCCTCTGACGCGGCCTGCACGGCAGCGGTCACCTCGGCCCCGTGCACCAGAGTGGTGATCTCCGCCGCCAGCGCCTTCTGTCCGGCCCGCCGGAAGGGCTCGTCCGCCACCTGACGTTCCAACTCGGCCAGGTCCGCACGACTCCGGTCGGTGAAGACCTTGAGCAGCGACACGACCGAGGCGTCCTCGATGTTGAGGAAGTACTGGTAGAAGGCGTAGGGGCTGGTCATGTCGGCCGACAGCCAGACGGCGTTGCCCTCTGACTTGCCGAACTTGTTGCCGGCGGCATCGGTGAGCAGCGGAGTCGTGAAGCAGTGCACGGTGGCCCCGTCCGCCCGATGGACCAGGTCGACGCCGGCCGTGAGGTTGCCCCACTGGTCGCTGCCGCCCGTCTGGAGGACACAGCCGTAGGTCCGGAAGAGGTGCAGGTAGTCGAGTCCCTGCAGCAACTGGTAACTGAACTCCGTGAAGGAGATCCCCTCCTGGCTCGCCAGTCGCACCGCGATGGCGTCCTTCTTGATCATCTGGTTGACCCGGAAGTGCTTGCCGATGTCGCGCAGGAAGTCGAGGGCCGTCATCGACGCCGTCCAGTCGAGGTTGTCGACCAGCAGCGCCGAGTTGTTTCCCTCGAAGTCGAGGAACGGCTGGACGAGCGCCTTGATCCGCGCGACGTTGTCGGCCGTCTGCTCAGGTGTCTTGAGGATGCGCTCCGAGGTCGGTTTGGGGTCTCCGATGAGACCGGTCGAGCCACCCACCAGACAGATCACCCGGTGTCCGGCGCGCTGGAAGCGCCGCAGCACGACCAGTTGCACCAGGTTGCCGAAGTGCAGGGACGGCGCCGTCGGGTCAAAGCCGCAATAGAGCGTGATCGGTCCCTCCGCGAGGGTCGCCCGTAGTGCCGCCTCATCGGTGGTCTGCGCCACCAGGCCGCGCCACTGCAACTCGTCGAGGATCTCCATCACTGGTCCGGCTCCCATCGTTGGCGCGGGCACCGTGCCCGCCGCGTCACAGCCTGCCCTACCCAGAGCCGGGTGGGCCACCGACCGCCCGGAATAAACGGTCCCGCCTCGCGGTCCGGGACAACGAGCCCGTATGCCGCCGAGCCCCGTCCCGAGCCCCACTGGCCCCGTGGCCCAATGGCCCCGGGTGGCGTCAGCCGCCGTCCTCCGGCAGCAGCGCCACGACCCGCTCGAACGTGGCTCGGTCCGCTGCGGCGACGAGCCCCCGCGGTGGGGGCAGCTGAGGCTGGTACTCGTGGCCGTCGAAGGTGCCGAGGAAGGCGCCCGCCTCGCGCAGCAGGAGCGAGCCGGGGACGTGGTCCCAGGCGGCCGTGCCGCGGTAGACGATGTAGTCGGCCGCGCCTTCGACCAACTGGGGGTAGTCCACCCCGCAACACACCCAGGTCAGCTCCATTGGCGGCAGGTCACCCAACGCCGTGCCGATCCACCGGCGATAGGAAGTGACGCCCCGCAGCGCTGCCGTCTCGGGCCGTGCCCGGGTCAGGCGGACCCCGTTGCGAAAGGCACCGGCGCCGGATTCGGCGACATAGGCCACCTCGTGTTGCGGTTGCCAGATCCACGCCCGCGCTGCCTGCCCACCTCGCACCTCGCTGATCATGACCGCGTGGTCCTGTGAGCCCTTCACAAAATTCTTGGTGCCGTCGATCGGGTCGACCGTGAACGCATGGTCCGCGCGCTCGTAGCGGCTCACCAGGTCGCGGTCGAGATGGGTTGCTTCCTCACCGAGGATGACGGCATCCGGGTAGGCCTGGCGCAGCGCGCGGGTGATCAGCACCTCGGCCTCGCGGTCAGCCACGGTTACGAGGTCGCCAGGCTTCTTCTCGAGGATCTGGTCCCCGGAAAGCCTGCGGAACCGCGGCGTGATCACCTCGGCCGCGACCTCCTGCATCAGGCGAAGGACGGCATCGGTCTGCATGCCCTCCAACCTAGCCGCGTCGCTCAGGCGTTGCCTCAGCGGCGCGCCCGCGGCGCCCCGGGGCGATAGGTCGACACCGTCGCCTCTCCGTCGATCCAGTAACGCCACGGGTAGACCGTGCCGTCGCCGCCCGGTCCGCTGACACCGACCCGGGGACCGGTGCGCACCAGCGCCGGGTCGACCGCGAAGTCAGGGCTCTCGACGAGGAAGTCGACCGGCTCACCCAGCGCAGGCCGGCAGAAGTCCCGCCCGGTCTGGTCCCGACCGAGTGCCAGCACCTGGCCGAGGCGGCCCGGTCCCCGGGCCCAGTCGCGCTCCCGCCTGCCGGCACGTCGGGCCTGCGCCACGTCGTGGCCGGCCACCACTTCTCCCCCGCGCATGAGGATGGCCTCAGCGGTGCCTTCGTGACCGACGACGAGGTTGGCGCACCAGTGGTTTCCGTAGGTGAAGTAGACATAGAGGAACCCCGCCGGTCCGAACATCACTGCTGTCCTCGGCGTGGGTCCGCGGTAGGCGTGCGAGCCCGGGTCGACCTCCCCGGCGTAGACCTCGACCTCGGTCAGCCGCAGCGTCACGCCCGCGTGGGTGACGCGGCAGCCCAACAACTGCGGCGCCACCTCGACCCCGGGACGGGCGAAGAAGTCGCGGGGCAGGCGAGTGGGGAGCAGCTTCATACCTCAGACGTTAGTCACGGCCCAGGCCCGTGCGTCCGCGGCCCGGGACCGCGCCGCCGCGAGCTGCTCGGCGACGCGCACCGGGGCGGTCCCACCGACGGCGTCGCGCGAGGCCAGCGAACCCTCGACCGAGAGCACCTCGCGAACGCTCGGCGTCAGGTGCTCGCTGATCCGGGCGAAGTCGTCATCGGTGAGGTCCCACAGCTCGATGCCGCGGCCCTCGCACTCCTTGACGCAGGCACCGGCGACCTCGTGGGCGATCCGGAACGCGACCCCCTCACGGACCAGCCACTCCGCGATGTCGGTGGCCAGCGCGAAGCCTTGCGGCGCCAGTGACTCCAGTCGCTCCGTGTTGAAGTTCAGGGTCGCAACCATGCCCGAGAAGGCGGGCAGCAGCACCTCGAGGGTGTCGATCGCGTCGAACACGGGCTCCTTGTCCTCCTGCAGGTCACGGTTGTAGGCCAGGGGCAGCGCCTTGAGGGTGGCGAGCAGCCCAGCGAGGTCTCCGATGAGGCGACCGGCCTTGCCCCGGGCCAGCTCGGCGACGTCGGGGTTCTTCTTCTGCGGCATGATGCTCGACCCGGTCGAGTACGAGTCGTGCAGCGTCACGAAGGAGAACTCTTTGGTCGCCCAGAGCACGACCTCCTCGGCGTGCCGCGAGATGTCGACCGCCGTCATCGCCGCGACGAAGGAGAACTCTGCCGCGAAGTCACGCGACGCTGTCCCGTCGATGGAGTTCTCGACCGCCCGGGAGAAGCCGAGGTCGCGGGCGACCGCCTCGGGATCGAGCCCGAGCGAGGAGCCGGCGAGCGCCCCGGAGCCGTAGGGCGACGAGTCGGTCCGCACGTCCCAGTCCCGGAAGCGGTCGACGTCGCGCAGCAGGGCCCAGGCGTGCGCGAGCAGGTGGTGCGAGAGCAGGATGGGCTGGGCGTGCTGCAGGTGGGTCCGTCCGGGCAGGGCCACGCCCAGGTGCGCCTCCGCCTGACCGATGAGGGCATCGACGACGTCGAGGACGAGCGCTGACACGGTCCGGGCGTGCTCGCGCAGGTACATCCGGAAGAGCGTGGCGACCTGGTCGTTGCGGGACCGGCCGGC
>JBDTAU010000181.1:0-2550 GCA_039924465.1 Dermatophilaceae bacterium | reverse complement strand
CGACCTTCGGGATGCATGAGTCCTCGTGCGATGCGGTGCTGGCGACGTAGGACGTTCCGTCCCAACGGAACTCCATCGGCTTGTTCGACGGCTCAGCTCCCCCTGTTGGAGCGGCCTCGGGGGCGCTATCGCCGGACTTCGCGGGGCTGAACGCCAGGTCGCAAGGACCCTGGGCGCACGATGGTGTGATCATCATGTGGCTGATGTTGGCGATCGGCTGGAAATCCTTGGTGTCGGACCGCTTGATCGGCCAGGTGACCAGCGTCCAGGCACCCTCAGGGCGTTGCGTGGGGTCGCCGACCGCCGCCGATGATGGTGAGGACGGGGCGACTGGGCCCGTGCCGGTGGCTGAGGAGGACGGCGATGTCGTGCCTCCGCCGCATGCCGATGCCAGGGCGACGACCAGGACGAGTGCACCCAGCCCGCACCGACGGTTAGCCGCGCGAGGGATCCCCATCGGCGTTCCCGGTGACGTCATCGGACTCTCCCTTCGCGTCCTCGACTTGGGTGGAGGTCGCGGCAGGCGTCTCTGCAGACGCCTCGGTGGCGGAGGGTTTGCCCTTGATCCGATCGCGGGCGCCGTCGAAGATGGCGTCGGCGCTGTGTTCGACGGCCTTGTCCCGAACCTTGTCCACCACGTCCCCGCCCGAGCTGACCAGGGTCGCGGTGGTGGTCGTCGTCACCCGCTCGATGACCGACGGCTCGAGCGCCGAGGCCACCGTCGCGGCAGCCAACTGCCCTGGGTCGTTCCCCTTTTCGCCCATCTGAACCTCCGTTGGTTCCGGACGCCCGGCTGTGGCCCCTGCCACTCCGCCCCCGTGAGCATCGCCAGTGAGCGAATCTTAGGGCTGACGCGGTGGTCTCCGTCGTGAATCAGGGAAACTCCCTCGGCGTCAGCCCTGCTCGCGGTGGGTGAACGAGAACCACGTGAGGATGCCGAAGAGCCAGACGGCCCCGAGCACCGCGGTGAGCAACAGGATGTGCAGCCACGGGGTCGGGGCCACCGCGCCGAGAACGAGGGCGGCCAGCGCGGCCAGTCCCAGGGCCAGGGAGACGGGACGGTAGACCGGGGCCAGAGCGCGCCAGTCGGCGAGCGAGGTTGCGATCAGGACCAGGGCCAGCACGCCGAGGGCCACCGACAGCGACAGCACCATCGCGGCCGGCGCCGGCGCCTGCCCCACGGCCGCGTGGTCGACCATGCTGACCATGACCGCGCCGGTTGCCGCGATCGTCATCGTCACCGGCAGGTGGCCCAGGACCCACCGGGCGGCGGCGCCCCGCTCCGCCGCGAGCCGACGGCCGCCGACGAAGTCGAAGTAGCTCCACCAGTAGGCGAAGCCGATCCCGAGGCCGAGGATGCCGGTCACGATGGCGATCGGCGTGCGGCCGGCATCAGCGATCCCGTTGACCACCCCGACGATCACCTCCCCGAGGACGATGATCGTCAGCAGGTCGAAGCGTTCGATCATCGACTCGCTCGCAATGCTCGTCGTGTCCCGGGTGGCCGATCGGCGCCAGTCGAGGGCAGCGATGCCCACGAGCCAGCCGACGCCCACCAGGGCCCAGACCGCGAGGCGGGCGGAGTCCGGCAGCAGCGCGCTCGCCCCGATGAGGGCGGCCGAGCTGAGGACGCCGATGATGTAAGGCGTGGTGAGCGGGCGGAGCGCCAGGTCGTCCTGGCGCCGCACGCAGTACCAGAGCCAGCCCAGCAGGAAGAGGTAGGCGCTGAAGACGAGGGCGAAGGCGGGCCCGTCCTCCCCGGTCGCCTGCGCGGTGAAGACGGCGAGCAGCGCGAGGATGCCCATCTGGAGGAAGACGTAGGAACGGGTCCGACCCTCGGACCGTCCGTGCAGGTCGTGATAGACCGCCCCGTTGATCCAGGCGATCCAGATCAGCCCGAAGACGACGGCGAAACGGCCCGCGCCGGCCCAGGTGACGTCCCCGGAGAAGTGGTGGGCGGCCTGGGAGATGACCACGACGTAGACGAGGTCGTAGAAGAGCTCGAGGAAGCTGACCTCACGCCCCACGATCGCGTCGCCGTGCGCCCTCGGAGGCTGCCAGAAGTGGCGATGGAAGGCCACGGCCGAGGACCAGGACAGTGGAGGGCGCCCCTGTGGATCAACCATGCCCGCTCCTCACGTGGACGTTGCCTGCACCACGATTCTTGCCGACCTCGGGTCGCGCGGTGGCCATTCGGGCTGACGGCCCGCATCTCGAGGGACGAGATCGATGATCCACATCTTGACAGAGCGAGCCCGATTGGAGTTTCCTCAGGTCATCCATCCAGAGCGACCTAGAGACCTGGCTCGTCAACGTCGCAGCAACCACCCCGCACGGGGCCGGTGCTAATGCCAGGACCGATGAGGATCACGATGACCTTCAGTGAACGGCACGGCACCCCGACCCCACGCGAGCGCCTCGTTCGCCGTCGGCACGTCGACCTGGGTCGCCTCGACAGCGCCCTGTGTCCGCGCTCCTAGCGCACTCCCGGCATTCCCGCTGACAGCGTCCCGCTGACAGCTCCGGACCGCCGACCCCGACGCCCACCCA
>JBDTAU010000180.1:0-4120 GCA_039924465.1 Dermatophilaceae bacterium | reverse complement strand
GCGCAGCTCGACGAGCGCGTCATGGCCGAAGAACGAGGTGCCGATGACCTCGGCCACCGGGCAGGGGAAGCCCGTGGGACAGGTGACGAGCCGGATCTGCTCCGGGCGAATGAGCACATCCACCGCGCCGTCGTGGCCGCTCGGGTTGGCCGTGGCCAGGCTCCCGAGCGCGCAGGTGACGACCTGGCCGTGCACCTTCCCGGGGACGAAGGAGGCCTCGCCCAGGAAGCTCGCGGAGCGACGGTCGGCCGGAACGCGGTAGACGGTGGTCGGCGGCCCCACCTGAGTGAAGTGGCCCTCGTGCATGATCGCCACCTGGTCCGCGAAGGAGAGGGCCTCGCCCTGGTCATGGGTGACCAGCACCACCGTGGCCTGTTCGTGGGCCAACGCGGCGGCCACGGCCTCGCGGGTCGAGATCCGCAACTCGGGATCCAGCGCGGAGAACGGCTCGTCGAGCAGGACCACCTCGGGCCGCCGGGCCAGGGCCCGGGCCAGCGCCACCCGCTGCTGCTGCCCGCCGGAGAGCTGGTCCGGACGTCGGTCGGTCAGGTCCGGGCTCAGTCCCACGAGCTCGAGGAGCTCGGTGACCCGGGCGCGGCCGCGACGCTCCCGCCGGGGCATCCCGTAGGTGATGTTCGCGGCGATGCTGAGGTGCGGAAAGAGGTTGCCCTCCTGCGAGACATAGCCCAGGCCACGACGCTCGGGCGCGGCCCAGACACCGGGACCGACGACGATCTCATCGCCCACCCGGACCTCCCCGCTGTCGGGCGCGATGAAGCCGGCGATGACGCGCAGCAGGGTCGTCTTGCCGCATCCCGACGGGCCGAGGACCGCCGTGGTCGACCCCGCCGGCACGGTCAAGTCAAGCCCCCGCAGGACCGGCTGGTGGTGGTGCGATGCCGTGATGTTCGTGATCTGCAACGATTTCACGTCTGTGGCTCCTCGCGTTTGGTGTTGAGAAGGAGGAAGGTCAGCGGCGCCGACAGCAGCACCATCGCCGCTGCGTAGGGCGCTGCCCCCGCGTAGTCGAGTGAAGCGCTCGCGCTCCAGAAGGCCGTTGCGAGGGTCTGCGTGCCCGTCGGGGCAAGGATGAGGGTGGCGGTCAACTCCGTCGTGACGGCGATGAACACGAAGGCGAATCCGGCGAGCGTGCCGCGCAGGGTCAGGGGCAGCTGGACCCGCAGGAAGGTGCGCACCGGTCCGTCCCCGAGGACCCGGGCCGCCTCGGCCAGCTCAGGCGGCGCCTGGGCGATCGAGGCCCGGATCGTGACCATCGCACGCGGGATGAACAGGATCGAATAGACCACGATGAGCACCGTACTCGTCTGGTAGAGCGGTCGTGCATACGAGATGGTCAACGTCACCAGGGCCAGCGCCACGACGATGCCCGGCAGGGAGGAGGCGACGTAGGTGGTGCGCTCGATCGCGACCGCCAGCCAGGTGCGACCACGCGCCAGGTACCACGCGACCGGGAAGGCGGCCACGATCGTCAAGGTGGCGGCGGCGAAGCCGAGCCACAGGGTGCCCAACAGGGTCGGCAGCAGCCCGGAACTTGCGACCGACGCGTCGCCCGCCGAGGTCAGCCACCGGATCAGCGCCACGGCCGGGACCCCGAGGGCGAGTGCCGTCAACGTGCCGAGACCGAGCAGCGCCAGGGGCGTGGCCCGCCCCAGTCGGGCCGGGACCGCACGTCGAGCCGTGCCGCCGCCCACGCGGGCCTGACGGGTGGTCCCGCGCAGCAGCAACTCGACGGTGAGCAGGGTCAGCGCCAGGCTGATCAGGACGACGGCGAGCAAGGAGCCCGAGGTGTTGTCGAAGGCGACCTCGAACTGGTCGAGGATCGCCGTGGTGAACGTCGGATAGCGCAGCATCGCCAGCGCGCCGAACTCGGCGAGCAGGTGCAGGCACACGAGCAGCAGCCCGCCGAGGATCGCCGGGCGGATCTGGGCGAGCACGACGCGCGTGAAGGTGCGCCACGGCCCGAGACCCAGGGAGCGGGCTGCGTCCTCGAGACCCTGGTCGATGCCTCGGAGGACGGCCGCCACCGGCAGGAACACGAAGGGGAAGTAGGACAGCGAGGTGACCAGGACCGCGCCGGTCCGCCCCTCCAGGCCGGGCAGCAGCGAGGACCAGGCGAAACTGTTGACGAAGGCCGGCACCGCCAAGGGCGCCACCAGTGCGACCCTCCAGAAGGCCGCGCCGGGGAGCACGGTGCGCTCCACGAGCCAGGCACTGCCGACCCCGACGACCCCGGTGATGGTTCCGGTGAGCAGCACCAACCACACGGTGTTGCTGAGCAGCTCACCGACTCGCGGTCGCCAGAGCAGGGCCAGCGCCTCGGACGGGCCGGCGCCGAACGCCTTGAGCACGACGACCACCACGGGCAGGACGCAGACGAGGGCAACCAGCAGCGCGGTCGCGGCCAGAGGGGCCGCGCCGCGGGCCGAGCGGCCGGGGTGCGCTCGCGTCGTGGGTTGCGTGGTCGTCGTGGTCACGTCAGAGGATGCCCGCCTTCGTCATCAGCTCGATGACCTTGGGGCCGTTGAGGGTGTAGGGGTCGATGTCCGGGGCCTGGAGCGAGTCGAGCGTCGGCAGGGCCGGGTCGGAGGGCACCCCGACGCCGACGGCATACTCCTTGGCGTCGCTCGAGGACAGGATCTCCTGGCCCGCCTTGCTCGTGATGAAGGCGAGCAACTTCTGGGCGTCGGCGGTGTGCTTGCTCGACGAGAGGACCGCGCCGCCGGAGAGGCTGACGAAGGCACCCGGGTCCTGGTTCTTGAAGTAGTGCAGCTGGGTGTTGCCGCTGCTCTCCTTGCTCAGGGCCTGGTCGCGATACCAGTAGTAGTGGTAGATGATCCCCATCGGGATCTGGCCGGCGTTGACGGCCTTCATCGTCGCGATGTTGTTCTGGTAGATCTGGGCGCCCGACTTGAGCCCGGCGAGCCAGGTCGCCGTGGCCGCCTCGCCCTTCTCCGCGAGGATCGCCGAGACGATGGCCTGGAAGTCGGCCCCGCCGGCTGCCGCGCCCCACCTGCCGGCCCACTGGGGCTTCTCGAGGTCCATGATCGACTTCGGCAGGTCGGCCTCACTGATCTTGCTCGGGTTGTAGACCAGCACCGTCGCGCGGGCGGCGATGCCGACCCAGTCGTGACTCGACGGGGCGTACCGCGGCCCGACCTGCTTGATCGTCGACGCATCGACCTTGGTGAGCAACCCGGCGTTCTGCACCGTCGTCATGGCCGGCGAGTTCTCGGTGAGGAAGACGTCTGCCGGTGACTTGTCGCCCTCCTGGACGATCTGGGCGCCCATCGACGAGTCATTGCCGTAGCGGATCTGGATCTGGACCCCGGTCTTGTCCTGGAACGCCTGGGCCCACGCCTCGGTGAGGTTCTGGTGCTGCGCGCTGTAGACGGTCAGCTTCTGCGGGTCCAGGGTGCCCGTCGCCTCGAGACTGCTCCCGCAGGCCGACAGCACCAGCCCCGCGATGACCGCGGTGGCGGCGGCGATGAGCGCTGGTCGTCTGAGAGTCACGAGGAGTCCTCCGGATGGTGCTTCTGTGGTTGCTTCTGCGGTTGGTTCTGTAGTTGCTTCTAGGGTCGCACTGGTAGGCAAGGCTTGCCTAACTATGTGAAGCGTAACGAACGTGGGGCTCACAGCCTAAATCGGACCCCACCGCTTGACTTAGGCATGCCTAACCTTATTGACTGCGGGACGTGACCGTCACCCCCGCTGCCACCTCGACCCGGCTCGCCGCCGGGCTGCCGTGGCTCGCGTCGCTGGGCGAGCACGGCGATCAGGCCGCCCTCATCACGGCGAGCGGGGTGCTGAGTCATGCGGACCTGGCCGGACGCGTCGACGAGGTCACCGAGCGCCTCGCCGGCCCCCGGCGGCTCGTCCTGCTCGAGGGCACCAACACGGTCACCACCGTCGTCACCTACCTGGCCGCTCTCACCGCCGGACACGTCGTGCTGCTGGCTGCCGCGGGAGCCAGTGGGCCCAGCGAGGCGCTGCGGGCGGCCTACGACCCCGACATCGTCGTGGGCGCCGACGCGGCGATCGAGGTCGTGCGCGCCGAGTCGGCCCACGACCTGCACCCTGACCTGGCCCTGCTGCTCAGCAC
>JBDTAU010000179.1:0-5856 GCA_039924465.1 Dermatophilaceae bacterium | reverse complement strand
TTGCCGATGTTCGAACTGAGCCAAGAGCACGAGGACTTCCGCAAGGTCGTGCGCGACTTCGCCGAGAAGGAGGTCGCGCCGCACGTCGCCGAGTGGGACCGCGACTCCCACTTCCCGACCGACCTCGTCCCCAAGATGGGGGAGCTGGGCCTCTTCGGCCTCGTCGTCCCGGAGGAGTTCGGCGGGTCGGACGCCGACTTCACCAGCCTCTGCGTCGCCATCGAGGAACTCGGCCGGGTCGACCAGTCGATCGGCATCACGCTCTCGGCCGGCGTCGGTCTCGGCATCAACCCGATCCTCAGCTTTGGCAACGACGAGCAGAAGCACCGCTTCCTGCCCGACCTCGTGGCCGGCCGTGCCCTCGCCGGCTTCGGCCTGACCGAGCCCGAGGCCGGCTCGGACGCTGGCGCCACGAAGACCCGCGCCGTCCGCGACGGGGACGAGTGGGTCGTCGACGGGGCCAAGGCGTTCATCACCAACTCGGGCACCGACATCACCTCCGTGGTCACCGTGACGGCCCGGACCGGCACCAAGGAGAACGGCTCCGCGCAGATCTCGGCCATCATGATCCCTTCTGGCACAGCGGGATTCACCGTGGAGCCGGCCTACCACAAGCTCGGCTGGCACATCTCGGACACGCATGGCCTGAGC
Source organism: Dermatophilaceae bacterium (assembly GCA_039924465.1). Lineage (GTDB taxonomy): Bacteria > Actinomycetota > Actinomycetes > Actinomycetales > Dermatophilaceae > JAKDLQ01. Next base: position 5,205 of record JBDTAU010000179.1, on the reverse strand, counting down.
TTCGAGGGGTGCCGCGTCCCGTCGGAGAACCTCCTCGGCGCCGAGGGCGAGGGCTTCAAGCAGTTCCTCAAGACCCTCGACGACGGTCGCATCGCGATCTCGGCGCTGGCGGTCGGGCTCGCCCAGGCCTGCCTCGAGCAGGTCACCTCCTACGCCTCGACCCGGATCGCGTTCGGCAAGCCGATCGGCGTCAACCAGGGCGTCTCCTTCCAGGTCTCCGACCTCGCCGTCATGGTCGAGGCGGCCCGGCTGCTCACCTACAAGGCCGCGTGGCTCAAGGATGAGTTGCACGTCGGCCGACGCTCGGTCAAGGAGGTCAAGCACGCGGCAGCGATCGCCAAGCTCTACTCGACCGAGGCCGCCGTGACCGCCACCCGCATCGCGACGCAGATCTTCGGCGGCAACGGCTTCATGGAGGAGTATCCCGTGGCCCGCTTCTACCGGGACGCCAAGATCCTCGAAATCGGCGAGGGCACCTCCGAGGTGCAGCGAATGGTCATCGCCCGAGGCCTCGGTCTCCCGCAAGCCTGAGAGGATGAGTCGTATGCCGCTGAGAGAGCCAGTCACGCCGGGTCCCTTCGCATCGGAGCACGTGGGCGACGACCCGCGCGTGGCCGATGTCCGCCGCCGCCTCAACATCTCCTTCGCGGGCTCAGCGCTGCCCCCTGAGAAGGCCCGGGCCAAGCTCGACAAGCAGGGCAAGATCTTTGTCCGGGACCGGATCGCGCTGCTCTTCGACGAGGGCTCCTTCGTCGAGGACGGGCGCTATGCCAACTCGCTCGAGAAGGGGCTGCCGGCCGACGGCGTCGTCACCGGCCGCGGCACGGTCGACGGTCGTCCCTCGATCGTCATCGCCAACGACCCCACCGTCAAGGCCGGCTCGTGGGGCAAGCGGACGGTCGAGAAGATCATCCGGGCCACCGAGATGGCGCTGCGCGAAGAGCTGCCGATCTTCTGGTTCGTCGACTCTGCCGGCGCGCGGATCACCGACCAGGTGGAGATGTTCCCGGGCCGGCGGGGTGCCGGGCGGATCTTCCACAACCAGGTGGCGCTGTCGGGCAAGGTGCCCCAGATCTGCTGCCTCTTCGGCCCGAGCGCCGCGGGCGGTGCCTACATCCCGAGCTTCTGTGACCTGATCATCATGGTCGAGGGCAACGCCTCGATGTATCTCGGCAGCCCGCGGATGGCCGAGATGGTCGTGGGCGAGAAGGTGTCGCTGGAGGAGATGGGCGGGGCCCGGATGCACTGCACCGTCTCCGGCGTCGGGGACCTGCTCGCGCAGGACGACGTCGAGGCGATCGAGCTGGCCAAGCTCTACTTCTCCTACGTGCCGGGCAACTGGCGCGACCAGCCGCCGACCTACGCCGGTGAGGAGCCGACGGCGCCGTTGACCAAGCACACCGTGCCCGAGCGGGAGTCGGTCGGCTTCGACATCCACGAGGTCATCGATGGGCTGGTCGACGAGGAGTCCTTCTTCGAGCTCAAGCCGCTGTGGGCCGGTGAACTCGTCATCGGCTACGGCCGGATGGCCGGCCAGACCGTCGGGATCGTGGCCAACAACTCGATGGTCAAGGGTGGGGTGCTCTTCACCGACAGCGCCGACAAGGCGGCCCGCTTCATCTGGCTCTGCGACGCGTTCAACATCCCGTTGATCTACCTGGCCGACGTGCCGGGCTTCATGATCGGCTCGGAGGTCGAGCGTGGTGGGATCATCCGGCACGGCGCCAAGATGGTCAGCGCGGTCGCCTCGGCCACGGTGCCCCAGTTCTGCGTCGTGGTCCGCAAGGCCTACGGCGCCGGTCTCTACGCGATGGGTGGACCCGGCTTCGGCCCGGATGCCACGATCGCCCTGCCGACCGCCCGGATCGCCGTCATGGGTCCCGAGGCAGCGGTCAACGCCGTCTACGCCAACAAGATCGCCGAGGTCGAGCAGGCGGAGGGCCCCGAGGCTCGGGACGCCTACGTGGCCGCTCGGCGCACGGAGTACGAGCAGGACGTCGACATCGAGCGGCTCGCAGCGGACCTGGTCCTCGACTCGATCATCGAGGCCGACCAGTTGCGTGACGACCTCGTGCATCGCCTCGCCTACGCGTCCCGCCGCGACCGGCACTTCAGCGAGCGCCGCCGCTCGGTGCCACCGGTCTGAGTTGCTGACCGAGCTCCACTGCACCTGATCACCTCCGGCTGGTCCAGCCGGGGGTGCACCCGGCCCCGCGCCAGCGGGTAGTGGCGCGCGGGAGTGGCGCAGCGGCATACGGTGGCGTGCGCCGTAGGCTTGGCGGGCCCACCCCGCCCGGAAGGACTGACCATTCTCGAGAAGTTGCAGGCCGTCGACCGCGCTGCGGAGAGGTCGCTCCCGCTCTACCGTCGATTCGGCTTCTGGTTCCCGCTCGCGGTCTACGTGCTCTCGCGGCTCCTTGTCCTGGTCGCCGGGATCGTGCTGGCCAAGAACCAGATGGCGCTGCCCATCGGCACCCCGCACGTGCGGATCATGTATCCGATGCCGGCCGACCCCGGCTACTGGGCGGCGATGACGAACTGGGACGGCCAGTGGTATCGCGTCATCGCCGAACAGGGTTATCCCGCAACGCTGCCGCTGCAGGTCAACGGCACGGTCGACATGAACCCGTGGGCCTTCTTCCCCGTGTTCCCCCTGCTCGTGCGCGCGCTCATGCAGGTCACCGGCCTGCCGTTCATCATCGCCGGACCACTGCTGTCCACCGTCATCGGGCTGGTGGCGATGTGGGCGCTGTTCCGGCTCGTCGACCGCGCTGTGGGCCGCTTCGAGGCCATCGTCGCGGTGGTGGCGACCTGCTTCTACATTGCGTCCCCGGTCTTCTCCGCGTCCTACACGGAGTCCTCCGCCCTGCTGCTCGTCGTCCTCGTGCTGCTCCTGCTGCGGGCCCGGGCCTACCTCTGGGTGGTCCCCGCGCTGCTGCTCCTGGCCCTGACGCGCAACGTCGTCGTGGCCATGGTCCCGGTCATCCTCGCCCACGCCGTCGTGCGCTGGCGCCAGGACGACGAGGGGCCCCACCCGGTGCGGCTCCGGGTCGGCCTGGGCCTCATGGCGGTCTATGCGGGCGCCCTGACCTTCCTGTGGCCGACGATCGTCGGCATCGCGACTGGGCTCCCCGACGGCTACAACCAGACGATGCTGGCGTGGCGGATCCAGACCAAGCTCAAGCTCTACATGTGGTGGAACCTGCTCTACGTCTACTACGGGATCTGGGGGCAGATCCTCGGGGTCCTCGGGGTCGCCGCCTTCACGTGGTTCATGCTGTCGCGCCACTCCTGGCGCTGGGGCCCGGAGATCTGGGGCTGGGCGGGCGCCTACCCGGCCTACATCATCCTCGTCACGAGCACGACCCCGAGCCGGATCCGCTACGGGCTGTTGGCTTTCCCGATGACGCTGATCATCGCGTGGTTCATCCAGCTGCCCTGGCTGCGGCGATGGCGGTGGTGGCTGCTCGGCGCGATCGTCGTCGCTGGAGCCATCCAGATGTGGTGGTGGACCGAGCACTACCTGATCATCAGCAACGTCACCGACGACCTCTATCCCTGACAGGTCAGACCCGGGCTTAGGCGACCTCGAACCAGTCGATCCCGAGGTCACCGAGCAGTTCGCGCAGCAGCGGCAGGGACAGCCCCACGACGTTGTGGTGATCGCCCTCGATCCCCGTGATGAAGGCTCCGCCGAGCCCGTCGATGGTGAAGGCGCCGGCCACGTTCAGCGGCTCGCCGGTCGCGACATAACGCTCGATCTCCTCGTCCGACAGCTCGGCGAAGTGCACGGTCGTCGACGCTGTCGCGCCGAGCGTGCCAGCCCCGCCACCCGCGGCGACGTCCCGCTCGTCCCGGACCCAGTGCCCGGTGTGCAGCACGCCGGACCGCCCACGCATGCGTCGCCACCGCGCCACCGCCTCGGCCGCGTCGGCCGGCCTGCCGTGCACCTCGCCGTCGAGCTCCAGGACTGAGTCGCACCCCACCACCACGGCCGACCGGGTGGTCGCCGAGGCGACCGCCTCACACTTGGCCCGGGCGAGCAGCAGCGCCACATCGGCGGGCCCGAGCCGCCCGTAGCGGTCCAGGGAGTCGGCGACGACGAGGTCCTCGTCGACGTCACTGACGACGACCTCGGGATCGATCCCGGCGGCGCGCAGCGTGGCGAGCCGGGCCGGCGACGCCGAAGCGAGCACGAGGGTGACCCTGGGGGTCGTCGGGGAGGGGAGGGGAGCCATGCCCGGAATGATAGGGCCGCGGGCTCAGGGCCAGGTCATCGTGGGTCGGAGGGCCGCTGATTGGGCTGGTACGCGCTGGGTATGCCTCCTGCCGTACCCGCCCTCGGCCGCCACTCATTTCAAGCGGCCCGCCCTTCGAAGGAGCCTTCATGCCCAGCTATACGCGCAGGACCACCATCGACGTCGATCAGGACACGGCCTACGCCTACCTGTCGAGGGCGGAGAACCTCCCCGAGTACTTCCCCCGCATCACGGAGGTGACCCGCACGACTGGCGACGAGGTCGAGACCACGGCCGTCATCGCGCAGCCCGGCGAGGCGGAGCAGAAGGTCCATGGGACGGCGTGGTTCAAGGCCGACGACGACGCACGCAAGGTCGAGTGGGGTTCGGAGGGCTCGAACCGCTACCACGGGGAGCTCGATTTCGATGCGGCCGGCGATGCCGGCACCTCAGTGCGGCTCACGATCACCACCGAGAGTGGCCACCCCGGTATCGAGGAGTCGATCGATGAGACGCTGGCGACGATCTCGGACAAGCTCACGTCAGGCTCCTGACTGCTCACCGTGGCTCGGCGTCCCCGTGATCGAGCGAGCCCTCCTGCCGTGCGGCAGACTGACCTGGTGCACGGGACGAGCAGGGCCAGGTGAGCACCCTCACGCTGCGCGCGACCGGTCGCGCGCCCACCGACGTGGTCTGGGGTCGCTACGTCGACACTCGCCTCTGGTCGACGTGGTCGCCGCAGATCCGCTCCGTCGTGCTCGACGCCGGCACCCACGACCTCCGAGCCGGGCTGACCGGACGAGTCGTCGGACCCTTCGGTGTCGGCGTGCGCTTCGAGGTGGTGTCGCTCCACGAGGCGACGATGACGTGGGCGTGGCGGGTGCACGCGGGACCGGTCACCATGCTGATGCACCACGCCGTGCTGGCTGACCCTGCAGGGTCGACCACGACACTCACCATCGAGGGA
>JBDTAU010000178.1:0-4680 GCA_039924465.1 Dermatophilaceae bacterium | reverse complement strand
GAGCAGTCCGATGAGGATTCCGGCCAACCAGAGCTGCGTGCCGAGACCGACCCACAGGTGAGCCGGCTCCGAGACCCCGACCGCGGTCTCGGCCGATCCGAGGACGACCCGGCCCGAAGCCAGCGCGATCGCGAGGCCGAGGACGGCGAGCAGGGCGCCACCGGCGAGCCCGATCGACTGGGCCCGGCTGGTGGAGCGGATTGCGTAGCCGGCCAGTCCCAGGACCACGACGGGCGCCAGGGCCCAGATCCACGGGCCGGTGCCCGCCTCGGGGAGCCCCAGGGCCGGCAGCCACGGGAGCGGGTTGGCCGAGGTGGACACGAGCCCCGGACCGGACAGCAGCAGTCGCCAGTCCTCGATGAAGCGCAACACCCACGGCCCGAGCAGCGCGGTGGGGACCAGGAGCAGGACGAGCGCCCGGAGCCGACGGGAGCCCGGACCGACGATGAGCATCAGCAGCGCCGCGAGCGCCGCGAGCACCAGCAACGGCGGAGCGACCGACCCGAGGATGGCGGTGGCCAGAGCGGTGGCGAAGGCACCGGTGTAGGTGCCGTCCGCCCGGCTGGCCAGGACGAAGCCCGCCAGAACCAGGGGCAGCACCACGTGCGCGATCGCGACGGTGACCCGCCCTTGGGACACCCCGACGGTGAGGACCGCGCTGGTGCCCCACGCCAGGGCGACGATGGCGCGCGCCAGGCGTGAGGAGGTGACGACGCGGCCCGCGAGGTAGGCGAACCAGGTCGACAGCACGGGCGCGAGGAAGAGCAGCCACGCGATGCTCACCCCGGCCGGCGATCGGCTCTCGGCGACACCGGGGAGTCGCTCGGCGAGCCAGGTGATCCCGGCGAGCAGCGCCAGGTAGGGGCCCGACTCGGTCCCGGTGCCCAGGCCCGCGCCGTGCCACGCGTCGCGGAACGCGTGCCAGAGGCCCTCGGAGCCGGTGGTCACCGCCCGCAGCTGCCCCCCCGCGACTCCGGTGTTGGTGACGGACAGGGCCCCCGCGCCGATGGCGGCCCGCCAGGCGGCCAGGGTGGCCACGAGGGTCACGACCACGGCGAGGAAGCCGGGGTGCCCGATGATGCGCCGCGGCAGCGAGGCGGGCAGGACGTGCAGCGACTCCGACTCGTCGGCGACCGGGCCGGTCTCCGCCAGCAGGCTCGACTCCCGTTGCCGCTGAGTGCGTTCCGGGGTGATGGCGTCCTGGATGTGGTCGATGGTGGTGCGGGCGGCTGCGCCGGGTGGGACGAACAACGTGGCCAGGTCGGCGCGGCGCAACCGTTTGGTGTGCCGCCCACGCCAGCGGGCCCCCTGGATCGCGACCGGATGGGTCAGGGCTGCGATGTCGGCGAGTTCGCGCCAGGCCTGTCGCGGCCGTTTGGCCACGAGCAGGGTCACAGACGAGACGACGGCGGACAGAGCCATCCACAGGGCCAGGAACGGTGCCACCAAGGGCGAACAGCGCGCGAGGGCGACCTGTCGGGTTGCCAGACGGGTCCGCCGCTCGACCTCGGCCGGACGTGACCCGCCGGGGCGTTCCCCATCCAGGAGCGCTGATGCGTCCCGCACGATCGCCCCCGGGACGACGATGACCCGGTGGCCCGCGAGCTGGGCTCGCCAGCCCAGGTCGAGGTCGGCGCCGTACTGGTCGAAGCTGCGGTCGAACCCACCCAGCTCGGCGTGCACGGCGCGCCGCACGAGCATCCCGCTCGTGCTCACGGCGAGGACGTCGGTGCGCCCGTCGTGCTGGCCCTGGTCCGCCTCACCGCGAAGGGGTAGCGCGATCCGGCGGCCCGTCCGGGTGATCTGGACCCCGAGCTCGACGAGGAGCCGAGGGTCCTGCCAGGCAACGATCTTGGGGCCGGCGATGCCGACGGAGGGAGATCGTCGGACCGCCTCGGCCAGGCGCGCGAGCGCGGTCGCCTCGGGCGCGGTGTCGTCGTGCAGCACCCACACCCACTCACCGATCTGTGCCGTCGGAAGCGCAGCGATGCCGGCGTCGATGGCGACACCGGTCGGGACGACCTGGTCCAGACCCAGCATCGTGACCTCGGGCACGGCGCGGCGCACGGCTTGGTGCGCGGTCGCGATGGCGACCGAGGTGTCGGTGCTCGCCACGTCGACGATGACGAGCCGGTCGGGAGGGGTCGACTGGGTGGCCAGCGCGTCGAGACATTCGGCGAGCCACGTCGATCCGTTGTGCACCACGAGGACGGCGCTGATCGACGAGACGGCGGGCGTCACAGGACCTGGCGACCGACCGGCGGAGGGGAGGCCGGGGTCACCCGAGTCCCGAGCGTCACCGCGACGCTCGGACTCCGTCACGATGCTCACACAGCGCGCTTTTTGAGCTTGCGACGCTCCCGCTCCGACAAGCCGCCCCAGATCCCGAAGCGCTCATCGTTGCTGAGTGCGTACTCGAGGCACTCCTGCCGGACGGGGCACTCGACGCAGACCTTCTTCGCGTCGCGCGTGGAACCGCCCTTCTCCGGGAAGAACGCCTCGGGGTCCGTCTGGGCACAGAGCCCGCGCTCCTGCCACCCCAGCTCCCCCTCGGCCTCTCCGATGTCCGATGTGATCAACTGCAACTCGTGCATGACTCCTCCTCGACCCTGACTGTCCGTCTGCACCTGCTACACCTGTGACCCCCCCACGATCGAGGGAGGTGACAACTACAACAATGGAATTACATGCGTGTCATACCCCTCCCGTCAAGCCAATGTCTGATATTTGCCGGTATTTGCCTGAATTCGTGACACCTGCTATCGAGGGCCCAGACCGCTACTGGCAGGATCGACCCATGCGAATCACGGCACTGGCTGGAGGGGTCGGGGGCGCCCGATTCCTTCGCGGCCTGCTCCACCACCTCCACCGCTCCCCCGAGTTGCAGGGTGCGGAGGTGACCGTCATCGGCAACACCGGCGATGACATCACGCTCTTCGGGCTGCGGGTCTGCCCCGACCTCGACACGCTGCTCTACACGCTCGGCGGCGGGGTCCACGAGGGCCAAGGGTGGGGACGCGCGGACGAAACCCACGAGGTGGCAAGCGAACTCGCGACCCTCGGGGCCACGCCCCAGTGGTTCACCCTCGGCGACCGGGACTTCGCCACGCACATCTTCCGCTCCCAGCTCCTCGGACAAGGTATGCCGCTGAGCGCGGTCATCGAGCGCCTCTCCGACCGCTGGGGGCTGGGTAAGCAGGGCGTCCGGCTGCTGCCGATGACCGACACCCCGGTCGAGACGCACGTGGTGGTCAGTGACCCCGACAGAGACTCTGACGGTGACCCTGACGGAGACTTTGCCAGCGACACGGACGGCGCTCAACGGGCGATCCACTTCCAGGAGTGGTGGGTCAAGCACCAGGCGCAACTGCCGGCCAAGCGTTTCGTCGTCGCCGGGCTCGATCGCGCAACTCCGGCCCCCGGGGTCCTCGACGCGATCCGGACCGCGGACGTGGTCCTGCTGCCACCGAGCAATCCCGTCGTGTCGATCGGAATCATCCTCGGGGTCCCCGGGGTCCGGGACGCGCTGCGCGGCACGAGCGCCCCGGTGGTCGGTGTCTCCCCGCTGGTGGCAGGCCGACCCGTGCGGGGGCACGCCGACATCTGCCTGACCGCCATCGGGGTCGAGTCGAGCAGTGCCGGCGTCGCCGGCCTCTACGCCGACTTCCTCGACGGCTGGCTCGTCGACGAGGTCGACCCGATGGTTGCCGGCACCACGGGTCGGGGGCCTCGCGTGGAGCACCGCCCGCTGCTGATGTCCTCGGTCGACAAGGCTGCGGACCTCGCTGGCGTCGCACTCGACCTCGGCCTTTCCCTGCGCACCGCTAGCCGGGCCCGATGAGCACCCCCACCCCTGCGCAGCAGTCGTGGCCGACCACCCGGGGGACGGTCACGATCACCCCACTCAGCGGCATACACGAAGTCGTCGAGGGTGACGACCTGGCCACGGTGGTGCAACTGGGCCTCGACGCGTCCGGGGTCCGGCTGGCCCACGGCGACATCGTCGTCGTGTCGAGCAAGCTCGCGAGCAAGGCGATGGGGCTGGTCACCGACGACCCCGACAAAGAGCGCGTCGTCGCCGGGGAGTCCCACTACGTCGTCGCAGAACGCACGCTGGGCGACCACGTCACGCGGGTCGTGCACGCCAAGGCCGGTCCGGTCATGGCCGCCGCCGGGGTGGATGGGAGCAACACGGGCGAGCGCGGCGGCTGGCTGCTGCTCCCGCACGACCCGGATGCCGTCTGCCGGGACCTGCGGGCGGGGCTGGCGCGACGTCACGGGTTCACGGTCGGGGTGATCCTCAGCGACACCGCCGGTCGTCCCTGGCGGGTCGGGCAGGTCGACTTCGCGCTCGGCGCGTGCGGCCTTGCAGTGCTCGACGACCTGCGCGGAGACGTCGACGCCGATGGGCGGCCCCTGAGCGTGACGGCTCGGGCCGTGGCCGACGAGATCGCGGCAGCCGCTGACCTGGTCAAGGGCAAGGCCGATGGGGTGCCCATCGCGATCGTGCGCGGGCTCGCGGACCTGGTCCGACCCAGAGTCGACGAGGCGCACGGCCTCGCCGACGCTGCGGGCCACGACGCGCCAAATGGCCCGACCTACGAGGTCCCGGCGTCCGCGGCGGACCCGACACCTGAACCAGCCCTCGGCTCGGTCCGTGGCCTCTCTGAGGCCACGAGC
>JBDTAU010000177.1:0-5857 GCA_039924465.1 Dermatophilaceae bacterium | reverse complement strand
CGATCACAACCTGCGCAACACGCAGCAGATCGCCAACGCCTTCGCGCCGCTGGCCCCGATGCGGATGCACGCGCGCGGTGGCGTCGGGGCTGACGTGGAGTTCGTGCCCAGCGTCTCCGGCGAGGAGATCGAGGTCGCCGACGACCAGGTGGACCGGTTGCTCGAGGTGGGCTGGCGTCCGGAGCACGTCGCGCTGCTGACGATGGGCTCGCGTCACCCGATCCAGGCCGAGCGCCAGGCGGCGGACGGGCAGGTCGGCTACTGGCGCTTTTTCTGGGACACCGACGACGTCTTCTACGGGCACGTCCTGGGGTGCAAGGGCCTGGAACGCAAGGCGGTGATCCTGTGCGTCAACCCGAAGAACGCGGAGCGGGCCAAGGAGATGCTCTACGTCGGGATGTCCCGGGCCACTGACCACCTCGTGGTCATCGGTGACCCTGGGGTCATCCGGTCGATCGGGGGTCCCGACGTGGCCCATCGCCTCGGGATCTGAGCCGGTCGAATCGCTTGCGGAGCCCAGCGGTGAAGGGCAGGGTTCACCCCATGGACGTCGATTTGCAGAGCCTCTTTGCCCGCGCGGCCCAGGTCGCCGCGGACCACCGGACCGGGGTGGGCGTTCGCCCGGTCCAGCCGGACGAAGCCGATGAACAGCTGCGTGCGTCCTTCGGCGGCCCCCTGCAGACCGGGCCGACCCCGCCGGAGCAGGTGCTGGACGAACTTGTCCAGGCCGCGCGGCCGGGGCTGATGGGCACGGTCGGACCGAGATTCTTCGGCTTCGTCACCGGCGGGGCCCTGCCCGCCGCGAGCGCGGCGGACCTGGTCTCGGTCGGGTGGGACCAGTGCGCCTACAACGAGGTGCTGTCGCCCGCTGCGGCAGCGGCCGAGCGTGGGGCGGGCGGCTGGCTCAAGACGTTGCTCGGGATCCCGTCCGCGGCATCGGTCGGGTTCGTCACCGGGGCCCAGGCAGCCAATACCGTCGGTCTCGCGGTGGGGCGCCATGGGGTGCTCGCTGGTGCAGGCTGGGACGTCGAGCAGGACGGGCTCAGCGGCGCGCCCCGCGTGCGGATCGTCGCGAGCGAGGAGCGTCACGCCACCATCGACCGGGCGGCCCGGCTCCTCGGCTTCGGGCTCACGTCGATCGAGTCGGTGCGCGCTGATGTCAATGGTGCCATCTCGATCGAGGGGCTGCGAGAGGTGCTCGCGGCATCCTCGGGACCCACGATCGTGTGCCTGCAGGCGGGGAACGTCAACACGGGGGCCTGCGACGACCTCGCGGCAGCGATCCCGATGGCCCGGGAGGTGGGGGCCTGGGTGCACGTCGACGGGGCCTTCGGGCTGTGGGCGGCGGCCAGCCCCCGCACCGCTCACCTGGTGGCTGGTCTGGAACTCGCGGATTCGTGGGGGACCGATGCGCACAAGTGGCTCAACGTGCCCTACGACAGTGGCCTCGTCTTCTGTGCAGACCCCGTGATGCACCGGGACACGATGCACTACAGCGCTGCCTATCTGACCGGGTCAGGATCGGGCGGGGTGGCCGCTGACTACGTGCTCGGGGACCTGACCCCTGAATCGTCCCGAAGGGCGAGGGGTTTCGCGGTGTGGGCGGCCCTGCGCGAACTGGGCTCGGATGGGGTTGCGGACTTGGTCGACCGCTGCTGCGTGCTGGCTCGGCGGATGGCCGCTGCGTTGGTGGCGGGTGGAGCGACCATCCACAATGACATCGTGCTCAACCAGGTGCTCGTCAGTTTTCCGGCTGGAGAGGATGGCCGGGACCGCACCGATGCGATCATCGAGCGCGTCCAACTCGATGGGACCTGCTGGGTCGGCGGCACGACGTGGCGAGGTCAGCGATTGATGCGGGTCTCGGTGTCCAACGCGGCGACGACCGAGCGCGATATCGACACGTCTGCCGTGGCAATCCTGCAGGCGGTGGCGCAGGAGGCCTGACGGCTCAGCGGGTCCGGTGACGGAATCCGGTGCCAGATGTCTGGTCGCCGGTGTGATGTCAGCCATGGGATTAGCCGGGTCCCATCCTTCCACGACATGATTGGGGTCCGGCCGGCCAGTCGGTCCCGGCCGCGGACGAGTGGAAGGGGCTGTGGGCGATGAACGCCAATGCCGGAGGCATCGTTGTTGGGTACGACGGGTCAGAAGGCGCCGGGTTGGCGCTCGATTGGGCCGCAGAGATGGCCAAGCGTGAGGGAAGCCCACTGACCATTCTGCACACGCTCGATCTGTCCGCCGTGCCACAGTTCAGAGCGGTCGAGCCCACGGTCGACATGACGAACTTCGACGAGATGGAGCGAAGCTTCCTCGATCAGGGTGTGGCGCGAGCCAGGAAGATCCTCGGGGACGCCGAGATAATTCCGGTGGGATCCATCGGCAGCGCGGCCGCTGAGCTCGTCGAGGCCTCGAGGTCCGCGGACCTCGTGGTCACCGGGAGCCGGGGGCGGGGCCGGATCTCGGGCGGTCTGCTCGGGTCGACGTCCTACAACGTCACCGCCCACTCGACGTGTCCTGCGGTCGTGGTGCGCTCTGCGGACGGGACGGCTCCTGCCCAGCCCGGTCCCGACCGCCGTGTTGTGGTCGCGATCGATGACTCCGAGACCTCTGAACGGGCCCTGGAGGAGGCGGCACGGATCGCGGACGCCAGCGGCGCCAGACTGCACATCATCATGGTGGCGCAGCCCATGCCCCTCGAGGCCTTGGCCTACGATCGGATGCCAGGGGATGGCGCCGAAAGCGATCAGGAGGCCTATCACAAGGTCGAGGAGGGGCTGGCTGCCACAGGGCTCAGGATGGCCCAGAAGTTCCCCGGCCTCGCAGTGGACACCGATGTGCTCTCCGGAGACTCCGGCAAGACCGTGGCCGAGTTCGGCGTCGACGCTGGACTCATCGTCGTCGGCTCGCGTGGCCGGGGTGGCTTCACCGGGATGCTGCTCGGCTCGTTCAGCCACTCGGTGATCCATCACGCGACGTGCCCGGTGATGGTGATCCGCTGACCCTGCGGTGGACCGGGCTCGTGCGAGAGCGCACCAGCCCGGCCCAAGCACGGGACCCAGCAGGCCCTTGACCGCATCACGTGCCGCTCCGGCGTCGCGGCTGGGACCGGGCTCAGCGGCATACGGACTGACGCTAGGGGGCCAGGCTGGCAACCGCGCGGTCGAGTGCCTGATCCCAATATCCTTGCATCTCGGAGGATTCCGCGTCGTGGGAAAGGTCGAGGCGGGTGCCGTCCCCGTCGGCGGCCAGGCTGATGTCGACCAAGGTGGACGGGGCGTCGGCGTCGGCGTGCCACGTCACCCGGATCTGCTCGAGCGGGTGGTAACTGCGCACGACCCCATAGGGGCCGTCAGAACTGCGCCAGGACTCACCCTTGCTGCCGAGTACCGCACTGGCGCCGAGCAGGGCAGCAGTTCCGGCAGGGCTGACCAGGTGCTCCCAGACCGTGGACGGCGGGGCCGGGACCGTCACCGTGGACCGGGGCCGAGTGGACTTCCCGGCTTCTGCCTCCTCGGGCGATGCTTCGCTCACACTGCTCATGGGTACCTCCAGTCGACTCTGGTCCGGTCCCTGATGGGCCGAACCCATCTCACGTGACCAATACACCAAGGTTTGGGCCCAGATGCAATGGCTGGGGAGGAGCTTCTCCACCGTGAGGTGCTTCAGCTCAGCCGTCCGCAGCGATTCGGGCGCCACCGACCCAGACCGCCGCGACGTCGGAGGCCGTGCCGAGGGCGAAGGTCTTGGCGAGGGCGTCCTCGGCGGACTGGGCGTGGCGCAGGCTGACGTCGAGGGGGTCGCCCGGTAACGGACGGACCCAGATGGCGTCGAAGGCCTTGCCGACGCTCAGATCACCCACCTGCGAGTCGAGACCCAACGCGATGGCCCCGGCTCGGGTGACGAGGTGCAGCAGGTCCGGCGCCGTGAGGGCCATCCCGGCGGGGCCGAGCAACTGTTGCATGAAGTAGGCCTGCAAGCCCTCCTTGAAGAGCGAGAAGCCGGTGCCGGCTCCGACGTCGCTGCCCAGCGCCACGTGCACGTGGTGCTCGACGTGTTGGCGCAGGGGGAACAGGCCGCTGCCCAGAGCGGCGTTGCTCGAGGGACAGTGCGCCACGGACGCGCCACGAGCCGCGAGGACCTCCAACTCGTGGGTGGTGGCGTGCACGTTGTGCGCCAGGACGCAGTGGGGGCCGACGAGCCCGTGCCGGTCGTAGGTGTCGACGTAGTGCTCGGCGGTGAACAGCTCTGCGACGGCAGCGATCTCGGCCGGGTTCTCGTTGACGTGCGAGGTGAACCAGGTCCCGGGGACGTCCTTGAGCACGGACCGGCACGCGTCGAGCATGTCGTCGCTCGCGGAGTAGGAGAAGCGCGGTGTCACGGCGTAGCGGGTGCGACCGACCTCGTGCCACCGGGACGCGAGCCAGGTCGCCTCCTCGTAGGTCCGCTCGGGGGTGCTGAGCAGCGGCTCCGGAAGGGAGCGGTCGCTGACGACCAGCCCGGACGTCATGCGCAGCCCGGTCCGCGTCGCCTCGGCGAAGAGGGCATCGACCGCTGGGGCAAAATGTGAACCGAACACCAGGGCGGTCGTCGTCCCGGCGGAGACCAGGCCCTGGACGAAGTCGGTCGCGACCCCGGTCGCGTAGTCGAGCGACCCGAGCCGGACCTCCTCGGGGAGAGCGCACCGGTCGAGCCACTCCAGCAGCGGCATGCCCAGCGCGCCGATGACCCGCACCTGGGGGAAGTGGACGTGGGTGTCGATCAGGCCCGGCAGCACGAGGCCCTCGCGCAGGTCGACGACCTCCTCCTCCGGATGGGTTGCGGCCAGGGTGGTGAAGGGGCCGCGCTCGACGATGACCTCTCCTTCGACCCGGATGCCGAGGTCGCTCTCCGCGCGCAGGGTCACGCCGGGGAAGGGGCTGCCCTCTGGGGTGTCCAGCACCGTGGCCCGGTAGATGGTCATGACGGGTGGGTCCCGGACCGGCCCGACGACTGCCGTGAGGCCGGCCTTCTCGCACTGGGTCGGTTCGGGAAGGACTCGATCAGCGCGGCGGCAACGCTGAGCGCGATCGTCGCCGGCTCCTTGCCGGTGATCCCGGGCAGACCGATCGGGAGGGTGATCCTGGCGAGTTGCTCTGCGCTGTGGCCTTCGGCACTCAACTGCTTCTCGAAGCGGCGCCATTTCGCAGCGGAGCCGATCAGGCCGATCGAGGCGATCCGGGTGCTGCGCAGCGCCATGTCGCACAGCGCGGCATCCTCGGCGTGGTCGTGCGTCATGATCAGCACGTGGGTGCCGTCCGGGATCTGGCCCAGCACGATCTCCGGCACCGGGGCGTGGTGCACGTGCACCTGGGCCAGCGCGTCGTCGAGGCAGGCGAGGCGGGTCGGGTCGAGTTGCGCGGCCCGGGAGTCGACCAGGTGCAGCTCGATGTCGTGGCGAGCGAGGATCCGGGCCAGTTCGAGGCCGACGTGGCCCACCCCGAAGATGGCGACGGCCGGGACCACCGCCAGCGGCTCGAGCAAAATGGTCACCTCACCGCCGCAGCACTGTTGCCCGTGCAGGGTCCTCGCCTTGTCGGTCAACGACAGGGTCAACGTCTCGGGGGTGGGTGGACCTGCGTCGGGATCGAGGCCGTCCGGGTTGGGGCCGTCCGGGTTGGGGTTGCCACGGCCGGTGCTGCCGCCGGTGGTGTTGCCGAGGGCGGAGCTTGGATCAGGGCCCATGGCCGTGAGGAGCTCACGGGCCCTGGTGACGGCGGTGGCCTCGAGGTTCCCGCCGCCCACCGTGTCCCAGGTCGCGTCGCTCGCCACGACCATCTTGGCGCCCGCCGCGCGAGGTGCATGACCGCGGACCGAG
>JBDTAU010000176.1:0-4158 GCA_039924465.1 Dermatophilaceae bacterium | reverse complement strand
CACCGAGTCGGCGCTCGAGCCAGCCCTGCGTGTTGCCGTCGGGGATGAAGCAGATGTCGTGGCTGTCGGGCTTCTTGGCGACGTAGAAGCCGCGCGCGGCAGCCTCTTCACGGATCTTCGGCTTGATCGTGTCGCCGAGCGGGAAGAAGGCCCGGGACAGCTGCTCGGCATCGAGCACCCCGAGGACATAACTCTGGTCCTTGGCCACGTCGACCGCACGGTGCAACTCGCGCCGCACTCCCCCGTGCCCGTCGGAGGTCTCGACGATCTGGGCGTAGTGACCGGTGGCGACGGCATCGAAGCCCAGGGCCAACGCCTTGTCGAGCAGGGCCGCGAACTTGATCTTCTCGTTGCAGCGCAGGCAGGGATTGGGGGTCCGGCCGGCCGCGTACTCGGCGATGAAGTCCTCGACCACGTCACGCTTGAAGCGCGCTGCCATGTCCCAGACGTAGAACGGGATGCCGAGCATGTCGGCGACCCGTCGGGCATCGCCGGCGTCCTCGATGGTGCAGCACCCCCGGGCCGACTCACGCAGCGTCGCGGCGTTCTGGCTCAGAGCGAGGTGGACCCCGACGACCTCGTGTCCGGCATCGAGCATCCGGGCGGTGGCGACGGCCGAGTCGACCCCGCCGCTCATCGCGGCGACGACCCTCATCCGAGCATCCCGACGAAACTGCACCACAGCCGGCGCGCCGAGGCGAGGAAGCGCTTCATGACGCCACCACGTCGTGCGCCCGCCGGGCCCGCTCGATCGCGGCGGGGAGCGCCTCGATGAAGGCGTCGACATCCGACGAGGTCGAGGTGTGGCCAAGGGTCAGGCGCAACGCCCCACGCGCGTCAGCCTCGGGGATCCCCATCGCGAGCAGGACGTGGCTGGGTTGCGGCACCCCGGCCTGGCACGCAGATCCGGTCGAGCACGAGACCCCGGCGGCATCGAGGAGGTAGAGCAACGAGTCCCCGTCGCAACCCGGCACGAGCAGGTGGGCGTTGCCCGGCAGCCGGTGCGTGCGATCTCCACGCTGCCAGTCGCCCCCCGTCCGGATCGTCGGCTCGAGGGCCACGGCCCGCTCGACGAGGTCGTCGCGCAGGTCGGTCAGGCGGGCGGCCTCGCTCTCGAGCTGGGAGACGGCCATCTCCACGGCGGCCGCGAAGCCGACGATGGCGGGGGCGTCGAGGGTGCCGGAGCGCAACTGACGCTCCTGCCCTCCACCGTGCGTCAGCGGCACGAGCGAGACATCGCGCCGGGCCACCAGTGCGCCCACCCCGACCGGACCACCCAGCTTGTGGGCGGTGATCGACATCAGGTCGGCGCCACCAGCAGCGAAGTCGACCGGGATGTGACCGACCGCCTGCACCGCATCGGTGTGGAACGGTATGCCGTGCTCGTGGGCGATCGCCGCCATCTGCGGGACGTCCTGGATCGAACCGACCTCGTTGTTGGCCGTCATCACCGAGACGAGCGCGACCGTCTCAGGGTCAGCCTCGATAGCCGCGCGGACCGTCCCAGGCTCCACCCGGCCCTCCGGCGAGCACCCGAGCCACGTCACCGTGGCGCCCTCGTGCGCGGCGAGGAACTTGACGCAGTCGAGGACGGCGTGGTGCTCGGTGGCTGCGACGAGCAGGCGGGTGCGTCGGGGGTCGGCGTCGCGACGGGCCCAGTAGCTGCCCGTGAGTGCCAGGTTGTCCGACTCCGTGCCACCGGAGGTGAAGATGACCTCGGACGGCCTGGCCCCGATCCCTGCCGCGATCCGCTCGCGTGACTCCTCGACAGCACGCCGGGCCGCGCGCCCCATCCGGTGCAGTGACGACGGGTTGCCCACCATCGCCAACTGTTCCGTCATCGCAGCCAGGGCCGACGGATACAGGGGCGTGGTCGCCGCGTGGTCGAGGTAGGCAGTCACCACCGCATTCTAAACGGTCCGGCTGGCGCAGCCACCGGTCACCTGCACCACATGGGCCGCGCCCTCCGGAGCACCCGAGCTACCACACCCGAGTCGCCGCGGCCTTCCCCCACGAGCAGTCTCCTATGATCGGGCGCATGAGCCTTGCCGAGCAGACCGTGCGTGCGCCCGCCGCTCACCGCGCCATCGCGGCCGCGGCGAGCCCCGTCATCGGCTATTTCGTGGCCCGTCTCATCCTGCACTGGACGAGCCTGTCAGCCCCGATCGTGTATGCCGTGTGCCTGGGGATCGCCTTCGTGCTGGCTTGGCGTGCGTGGTCAGCCCGCGTCGTCCTCGACGAGCAGGACCTCACGGTGGTCAACACGCTGGCCTCCATGTCCTGCGCCCACTCTCAGGTGCGACGCATCACCGATGCCGGCCGGATCGAAACGCGATCCGGCGAGGGAGGACGGGGCGCCCGCATTCCCGCGGAGGCGCTGCGCCAACCGTGGTGGACCTTCGGGGCCGGCCGCCGCGCGTACGACCTCAACCGCGAACAGATCCGGAGTTGGCTGCGGGTCCCGCCGACGCAGCGGACCGCAGGCACCGGTCGTGCCGAAGCAACTCCCGAAGGGGTGCAGCAGGACAGGCTGGGGGACTCCTCAGCAGCGGACGAGGCGACCGGCTGACGGGCGCACCCCGCGCTGCGGCCTACCCACCTCCACCGCGCAGCCAGCGAAGGACAGACCGGGAGGGGCCCCACGCCGGTAAGGGTGGGGCCCCTTCAACGGCGGGCTGGAAGAAGGTCAGCCCTTGGACGCGGTGACGGCGTCGGTGGCCTGCGGCAGGACGGTGAACAGGTCACCGACGACCCCGAAGTCGACCAGTTCGAAGATCGGCGCCTCGTTGTCCTTGTTGACGGCGATGATCGTCTTGGACGTCTGCATGCCCGCCCGGTGCTGGATGGCGCCGGAGATGCCAGCAGCCACGTAGAGCTGCGGGCTGACCTGCTTGCCGGTCTGGCCGACCTGCGCGGCGTGCGGGTACCACCCGGCGTCGACCGCGGCCCGGGAGGCGCCGACAGCGGCACCCAGCGAGTCGGCGAAGGCCTCGACCGGGGAGAAGTCCCCCGCGGTGCC
The DNA here is from genome assembly GCA_039924465.1 of Dermatophilaceae bacterium. Classification (GTDB taxonomy): domain Bacteria; phylum Actinomycetota; class Actinomycetes; order Actinomycetales; family Dermatophilaceae; genus JAKDLQ01. Next base: position 1,139 of record JBDTAU010000176.1, on the reverse strand, counting down.
ACGGCCACCGGACACGACGATCGCCGCCTCCGTCAGCTCGGGGCGGCCGCTCGCGGCCTTCGGCTTGGACTCGGTCACCCGGGCCCCCTTGGCCGCCTCGGACGGCGTGTAGTCGACGAGCTCGTCGGCAGCCGCGCCAGCGACCTCCTCCGGGGCAGCCGAGTTGGGCTTCACGGCGATGACGGGCGTGCCCTTGGTGACGGTGGCCACCACGGTGTACGACCCGGCGAAGACCGACTGCGTCGTGGAGACGCCGCCGCCGTCGCCGGCCTGCACGTCGACCGCGTCGGTGATCAGACCGGACTCCGTCTTGATCGCGAGTCGGGCCGCCACCTCCTTGCCCTCCGTCGAGGCCGCGATGAGGACGGCGGCCGGCGCCTTGTCGGCGACCAGCTGCGCGAGGACCTCGGCCTGCGGGACGACGAGGTGCGTGAGGACCTCGGGGGACTCGACGCGGTAGACCTTCTCCGCGCCGAACTTCGCCAGCGATTCCTTGGCGGCGTCGAAGCCGCTTCCGATGTAGACCGCGGACGGCTCGCCGAGGCGGCGGGCGATCGTCAGCAGTTCGGACGTGGTCTTGCGGACCTTGCCGTCGATGTGGTCGACGAGCACGAGAACTTCAGCCATGGTGCGTATCTCCTTGTTCGGCTGCTGCGATCAGATGAACTTGCGCGAGGCGAGGAACGCGGCGAGCTTGGTGCCGCCATCCCCCTCGTCGACGACGATCTCGCCGGCGGTGCGCGGCGGGCGGGCGGCGAAGGACTCGACCTTGGTCCACGCGGCGTCGAGCCCGACCTGCGTGGCGTCGACATCGAGGTCGGCGAGCGCCCAGTGCTCGACGGGCTTCTTCTTCGCAGCCATGATGCCCTTGAAGGACGGGTAGCGCGGCTCATTGATCTGGTCGGTGACACTGACGAGGGCAGGCAGGCTGGCCTCGATCGTCTGCGTCGACGCGTCGCCGTCACGGCGGATCGTCGCGGTCCCACCGTCGGCGGTCAACTCAGAGGCGTAGGTCACGGCGGGCAGGCCGAGCCGCTCGGCGAGCATCGTCGGGATGACCCCCATGGTGCCGTCGGTGCTCGCCATGCCGGTGATGACCAGGTCGACGTTGCCGATCTTGTTGATCGCGGCAGCGAGCA
>JBDTAU010000175.1:0-4313 GCA_039924465.1 Dermatophilaceae bacterium | reverse complement strand
TCGGCAGGTTGGCGCTGACCGTATTGATGATCAGGTCGAAGGCGCCGCTCAACTCCTTCAACGTCCCGGCCTCGGAGGTGGCGTGGAAGTGCGTGGCCCCGAAAGCCTCGCCGTCGGCTCGCTTGGCGTCGGTGCGGCTCAGGATGCTCACGTCGGCACCGAGCGCGGCCGCCAGCTTGACACCCATGTGGCCCAGGCCGCCGAGCCCGATGATCGCCACCTTGGTGCCGGGACCGGCTCCCCAGCGCCGCAACGGCGACCACAGCGTGATGCCGGCACAGAGCAGCGGCGCGGCGGCGTCGAGACCGATGCCGTCGGGGATCCGGAGGGCGAAACGCTCAGAGACGACGATCTGCTGCGCGTAGCCACCGAGGGTCGCCTCGCCGTCGTAGCCGTCACTCGCGTAGGTCATGACGGGCCCCTTGGCGCAGAACTGCTCCTGCCCGTCCTTGCACGACGCGCACTCGCCGCACGAGTCGACCATGCAGCCGACCCCGACCCGGTCGCCGACCTGATAGCGGGTCACGCCGTCACCCACCGCAGCGACGACCCCAGCGATCTCGTGGCCGGGCACCATCGGGAAGGCCCGGCTCCCCCACTCCTCGCGCACCTGGTGGATGTCGCTGTGACAGATCCCGGCAAAGGCGATGTCGATGAGGACGTCGTCGTCGCGCAGGTCGCGCCGCTCGATGACGCGCCGCTCGAAGGGAGCGCCCGGGCTCGGGACGACGAGTGCTGCGGTGCTGGTCATGGGTTCTCCTCAGAGCCTGGGCAGCAGGGACGCTGCTACCTCACGGTAGGCCTGCGCGCCCTTTGACGTGCGGGCCGTGGTCAGGATCGAGCGGCCCACCGCCGGCGCCTCGGCGAATCGCACGGTCTTGGGGATCGGCGGCGTGAGGACCGGCAACCCATATCGCTCCCCGACGTCGGCCAGCACCTCACGAGCGTGGTTGCTGCGCCCGTCGAAGAGCGTCGGCAGGATCCCCCAGACCTCGAGGTCCTTGTTGAGGATCTTCTGCACGTCGGTGACGGTGTCGAGCAACTGTCCCACCCCGCGGTGGCTCAGCATCTCGCACGGCATCGGGATGATCAGGCCGTGGGCCGCCGTGAGCGCGTTGAGGGTCAGCACGCCGAGGCTGGGTGAGCAGTCGAGCAGGACGACGTCGTATGCCGCTGTGACGGCTTCCAGCGCCGAGCGCAGGACGTACTCGCGGCCGGGTCGCGGCAAGAGCATCGCCTCGGCGCCGGCCAGGTCGATGGTCGAGGGGACCAGGTCGACCCCGTCCGCACACTCGATGATGACGTCGGCGAGTTGGGCGCGTCCCACGAGGACCTCGTGGATCGAGGCATCAACCGTGTCGGGGTCGACCCCGAGGGAGAAGGTCAGGCAGGCCTGCGGGTCGAGGTCGACGAGCAGCACCTTCTTGCCGGCCTCCGCCAGGGCGGCCCCGATCGAGGCGACGGACGTCGTCTTGGCGACTCCGCCCTTCTGGTTGGCCAGCGCGATGATGCGCGCGGTCTGGTCAGGGCTCTTGCGTGGCATGGGGCCAGTCTCTCAGGCCGCCGGTCATGCTTCGTCCAGGGGCGGCGCGTCAACCGGCCGACGCGTAGCCGGAGGGCTCGAGCCCGGCCCAGTCGGACTTCTCCGGCCCCATCGTCTGTCCCTCCGGGCAGTGCGCCCGGAAGTCACACCAGGAGCAGAGCGTTGACGGCGCCGGGGGGAAGCGGGGCGACGCGGCTCCGACCCGGGCGAACTCGGCGTCGGCCGTGCGCAGGTCCGAGGCGATCGACTCCGCCTCAGCAACCTTGCGCGCCAGTGACGCACCGCTGTGCTGGTGGGCCACGACGGTCCCCGACGGGACGTGGTGCAGCTCGACCCGGGTGCACGCGCGCCGGAAGGTGCGGGCCGTCCCGGCGGCATAGAGGGCGAGCGGCAGGGAGGTGCGGGCGTCCTCCGGTGTCGGCACCGACCGTCCGGTCTTGTAGTCGACGACGACCAGCTCCCCGTCCCGGTCGTCGAGCCGGTCGATGCGGCCGGTGACGACCATCTCGTCGGTCTTGAGCGAGACGCTGCGCTCGAGCCCGATCGGTTGCCGCTCCCGGTCGATGCCACGCAGGTAGTCCGTGACGGCGCCGCGCACGCGGAGCCGCCAGGCCGCCGACTGCTCCCGGTCGCGGAAACCGACGTCGATCCAACTGGCCCGGACGACCTCGGCCACCCCGGCCGGCGTGCGCTCGGCCGACGGCAGGTCCCAGAAGTCACGCAGCGCGTTGTGGGTGGCGACGCCGACCGACAGGTGGGCCCGCTGGGAGCGAGCCGCAGGGCGAGGCCGGTCGAGGTACTGCATCCGGTAGCGGCGCGGGCAGTCGAGCCAGGCGAGCAGCCGTGAGGGCGACGCGAGGTAGAGCGGCGCCGGCATCCCACCAAAGGTGGCCTGCTCGGGCCGGCCGCCCGCACCCGGGACGAGGGTCGCTGGGCCTGCCTCATCCGCCATGGGAGAGACGCTACGTCGGACCAGTGACAAAGGCCCGGACCGAGTTGGCGACCATCTGGACCGCGATCGCCGACAGGAGCAGCCCCGCGATCCGGGTCGCCAGCATCGTGCCGCTGTCACCGAGGACGCGCCGCACGACCCCGGCGAAGCGCATGGCGAGATAGACGACGCCGATGACCGACGCGAGGGCCAGCGCCACCGCCAAGAAGCCGCCGGGGCCATCGACCGACCCGGCCTGGTCCACGGCGAGCATCGTCGCGACGATGGCACCGGGGCCGGCGAGCATGGGTGTGCCGAGCGGGACCATGGCGACGTTGACCCCGGCGTCGCGATCGACCGAGGACTGCTCGCCCATGAGGAGCTGCAGGGCGATGAGCAGCAGGAGCAACCCGCCGGCCCCCTGGAGCGCAGCGATCGAGATGTGCAGATAGACCAGGATCTGCTTGCCGAAGATGGCGAACAGCGAGATGACGAGGATCGCGACGGCCGCGGCCCGCAGCGCCGCCGCGTTGCGCTGGGCCTGCGTGAGGGAGCCGGTCAGGGCCAGGAAGACCGGGACGATCCCCGGCGGGTCCATGATGACGAGCAGTGTGACGAAGGTGGACAGGTAGATCGTCCCGTCGAACCAGCTCACGGACGGAGCACCGGGGTCACGCCGCTCGCAGCTGCCTCGATGGCGGCCAGGACCCGGGGCTCTGTCGTGTTCTCACCGAGCCGGTTGCGCTTGCCGTCGCCGTGGTAGTCGCTCGACCCCGTCAGCACCAGGCCGAGCCGGGCAGCCAGGGCCTCTGCCCGCTCGACCTCCTCCGGGCCGTGGTCCCGGTGGTAGGCCTCGAGGCCGAAGAGCCCGGCAGCCGTCAGTTGCTCGATGAACTCATCGGTGACGACCAGCTCCCGGGTCCGGGTGAACGGGTGCGCAATGACCGGGACGCCGCCCGCGGCACGGACCAGCTCGACCGCCCGCACCGGATCGGGGGCGTAGTGGGCGACGTAATACGGCGAGTCGTCGGTCAACCACTCCTGGAAGGCCTCGTCGCGGTGCGCGATCGTCCCGTTGAGGATCAGCGCGTCGGCGATGTGCGGGCGACCCGGCGTCGTCTCGGGCCCCACCTGCGCCAACACCTCCGGGTAGGTGATCGGGATGCCGCCCTCGGCCATCAGCTCGACCATCCGCTCCAGCCGGGTGACCCGCGACTCCCGCGCCCGGTCCAACTCCCCCATCAGGTCCGCGTCATCGGGATCAGTGAGGTAGCCGAGCAGGTGCAGCGAGGCCCCGTCGTGGGCGCAGGAGATCTCGATGCCTCGGACCAGGACGATCCCGGCCTCGGCGGCGGCCGCAGCTGCTTCGTCCCAGCCGGCGACGGTGTCGTGGTCCGTGATCGCGAGCACATCGATGCCGGCGGCCCGGGCGGCCGCGACGAGCTCGGTCGGCGACTCGGTGCCGTCGCTGACGTTCGAGTGGGTGTGCAGGTCGATGACCAGCTCGCGGTTGGGCGTCACGGGCCCCAGCCTAGAGCCAGTGGGACCCACTGACTCCGGGCTCAGCCAGGATCAGGCGTCGGCACCCGGCGTCGACCCGGGCCAGTTCTTGTCGGGCTCCGGGACCGGGCGCCCGGGCTGTTCGCCGCCGCGCGCCTCGAGGTAGTTCTCCTTGGGGACCATCACCTTGCGACGGAAGAGGCAGACGACCTTGCCGTCCTGGTTGTAGCCGATCGTCTCGACGTAGACGACGCCGCGATCATCCTTGGAGGTCGACTCCCACTTGTCGAGCACGGCCGTCTCGCCATAGAGCGTGTCCCCGTGGAAGGTCGGGGCCAC
>JBDTAU010000174.1:0-3350 GCA_039924465.1 Dermatophilaceae bacterium | reverse complement strand
GCTGAGCAGAACTTCGCCCGGCTCGAGGCCGGGGTCGCTGACGACGAAGAGGGCGAGCACGGCCTGGATGACGCGTACGAGCAGGCTGCCGCCAAGCTCGAGGCGGCCGAGGCCGAGCTGGCTCGCTGGCGGGAGGCCGAAACGGCCGCCGACCGGGCCCGCACGACCGCCGCGGCGCGAGTCGAGGCCCTCGAGCTGAGCCTGAGCCGCAAGGACGGTGCTGCAGCCCTCCTCGCTGCGGCCGATGCCGGACACGGGATCCTCGGGTCCGTTGCCTCCCTCGTCACCGTGGAGGCCGGTCTGGAGAATGCGGTCGCGGCCGCCTTGGGCTTCGCCGCCGAGGCGCTCGCCGTCGACTCCCTCGCTGCCGCTGCCGCCGCGCTGGATTCACTCCGCGCCGACGACGCGGGGAGGGCGAGCCTGCTCGTCTCCGAATCGGCCGGAGAGGTGGACCGCTCCGGATGGCCGTCGCTCGGGCCAGGTGCTCGCTGGGCGCAGGACGTCGTCACCTGCCCCGACTCGGTGCGGCCCGCCGTGTGCCGGGTGCTGGACCGGGTGGCCGTCGTGGCCCACGGGGCGGCTGCGACCGCCCTCGTTCGATCACACCCGGGGATCACCGCCGTGACGCACGAGGGCGATGTCTTCGGCCCGGGTTGGGCTCGCGGCGGGAGCACCTCGGCCCCGAGCCTGCTCGAGTTGCAGGCGGCCTATGACGAAGCTCGGGCCCAGGTGGCTGCGGCGACCCAGACGGGGGAGCAGGCCCGCTTCCAGGCCGCTGCCGCCGAAGGAGTTCGAGCCTCCGCCCATGAAGAGGACGAGACCCTGCTCGACCGGTTGCACGAAAGCGATGCCCGGATGTCGGCCATCGCCGAGCAACTCGGGTCGCTGGGGCAGGCGCTGCGGACGGCTCGGGCTGAGGTCGAGCGCACCGAACGAGCGATCGTCGACGCCGAGGAGGCCATCGAGGCCGACCGCCGTGAGCACGCCGATCTGAGTGAGCGGCTCGAGGCTGCGGGGGTCGAGGGCGAGATCGAGGACGAGCCGTCGACCGACGAGCGGGACCGCCTCGATGAGCTGGCCCGAGAGGCGCGCGCCGCCGAGACCGAGCTGCGGCTGGGCCTGCGCACCCGCGAGGAGCGGGCCCGGGCGATCACCGAGCGCGTCGAAGCCCTTGAGCGCGGCGCCCGGCAGGAGGAGGAGGCTCGGGAGCGGGTCGCCGCCAAGCGCGCCCGACGTCAGCAGGAGGCGGTCGTGGCCGAAGCGGTGCGAGTCGCCGCGGGATACGCCCATGACGTGCTCGCCGGATCCGCTGAGGCAGCCGACCGGGCTCGGACCCTGGGCGAGCAGGAGCGCAGCGAGCGCGACGCCGAGCTGGCCGTGGTCCGCCGAGACGTGACGACCTTGCAGAACGAGCTGCGGGACCTGACCGACACCGTGCACCGCGACGAGGTGGCCCGCACCCAACAGCGGCTGCGCATCGAGGCACTGCAGACCAAGGCCGTCGAGGAGCTCGGTGTCTCTCCGGATGACCTGGTCGAGGAGTTCGGCCCGCACCAGCTCATCCCCGTGGTCCCGGACCCGGATGCCGACCCGGAGGCAGAGCGTCCAGACCCGGTCCCCTTCATGCGTGAGGTCCAGGAGAAGCGACTGCGTCAGGCCGACCGCAAGTTGAATGCCCTGGGCCGCATCAATCCACTGGCCCTGGAGGAGTTCGCGGCTCTTGAGGAGCGCCACCAGTTCCTGACAGAGCAACTCGAGGACCTCAAGAGCTCCAAGCGGGACCTGCTCGACATCGTCAAGGAGGTCGACCAGCGGGTCGAGAAGGTGTTTGCCGAAGCCTTCGAGGACACCGCGGTGCAGTTCGAGCGGGTGTTCCAGCGACTCTTCCCCGGGGGAGAGGGGCGCCTGGTGCTGACCGACCCGTCCAACATGCTGACGACGGGGCTCGAGGTCGAGGCCCGCCCGCCCGGCAAGAAGATCAAGCGGCTGTCGCTCCTGTCCGGTGGGGAGCGCTCGTTGGTGGCCGTGGCGCTGCTCGTGGCGATCTTCAAGGCCCGGCCCTCGCCGTTCTACATCATGGACGAGGTCGAGGCGGCGCTCGACGATGCCAACCTCGGGCGCCTGATCACCCTGTTCGAGGAGCTGCGGGACAGCTCGCAACTCATCGTCATCACCCACCAGAAGAAGACGATGGAGATCGCCGACGCCCTCTACGGCGTCACGATGCGCGGCGACGGCGTGACCACCGTGGTGAGCCAACGGCTGCGTGACGTCGCCGACCAGCCGGCCTAGACCAGTGGGCCCCGAAGCCCACGGAAGAAGGTAACGGGGGCTCAGCGGCATACGGCATGGTCTGAGGCACGGAGTCTTGACCCTTTGATGGTGGCTGGGTGACGTTTTCGCTACGTTCACTCAGGTCCGTTTGCCATAACAACGTCACATGAGCCACTCTGGCCACATGGTCATTCTCGTTCTCGCGATGCTCCTCGTTGTTGGTTTTGCGGTTGCAGTCGTCGGTCTCGTCGCGGTGCCTGCGCACCGGGACGGACGTGAGTTGCTCACCGCCAAGGGGGAAGGGGTGCTGGACGCTGCGCGCGATCGCGTCACCACCCTCGGTCGTCACACCGCAGACACGCACTGACCGGATGCCGGTCGGCGGCCCCGCCCTGCTGATCACCCGTCGCGCCCACGACTGAGCTTCCTGCCTGTCCGGGACGCTCGCGGGCGCGTGGTTGGATGGGTCAGTGGACAATCTCTGGCTCTATCTCGTCATCGGACTCGTCGTCCTCATCCTCGTCGCGGGCTTCGCTTTCAGCCTGATCAGGGGCCGCGGCACCGACGTCCTGGAGCGTGAGGCACCGGGCCGAGTCGGGGACGTTGACCGGCTCCCGCCCCGGACCGATGACGATCTCGACCTCCCCGGCGAGGAGTCCGGCGACACCATCGCCGAGCAGGTCGTCACCGCCCCCTCCGATGCCGATGCTGATGTCGAGGAGCTTGAGAAGGCCCCGACCGTCGAGCGGCCGGATTCGGCCCGTGGTCGCCTGCAGCGCCTGCGCGCCAGGCTGTCCCGGTCCAACACGGCACTCGGCAAGGGACTGCTGGCCCTCCTGTCCCGGGGCCGGCTCGATGAGGAGGCCTGGGAAGAGGTCGAGGACACGCTGATCGCGTCCGACCTCGGAGTCGAGGCCACCAACGAGCTGGTCGAGTCGTTGCGGGCCAGGGTCAAGATCGACGGCACCACCGATGAGGCGGTCGTGCGCGGGTGGCTGCGCGACGACCTGCTCGCCCTGGTCCAGCCGGACATGGACCGCCGGATCGCCTCGGCCCGAGTCGGCGACCGGCCTTCG
>JBDTAU010000173.1:0-10700 GCA_039924465.1 Dermatophilaceae bacterium | reverse complement strand
AGGACTGGGCCGCCGGGGTCCCGGGCGTCACCCACGCCATGCTGCCGGCGATGCGGCGGATGGGGGTCACCCGCAGCGCGAAGACCCTGCTGGCGATGAACCAGCGGGACGGCTTCGACTGCATGAGTTGCGCCTGGCCGGACCCGGACCATCGCAAGACCTTCGAGTTCTGCGAGAACGGTGCCAAGGCGGTCACCTGGGAGGCCACCCCGCTCACGGTGGAGCCGGGCTTCTGGGCCGAGCACTCGGTCAGCGACCTCGGTGCGAAGTCGGAGTACTGGCTCGGGCAACAGGGCCGGCTCGTCCAGCCCGTGCACAAGCCCGCGGGCTCCGAGCACTATCGACCGGTCACCTGGCAGGAGGCGTTCCGGATCATCGGGGACCGGCTGCGCGGGCTGGACTCGCCGGACGAGGCCGGCTTCTACACGAGCGGACGCACCTCCAACGAGGCGGCCTTCGCCTACCAGCTGTTCGTCCGGGCCTTCGGGACCAACAACCTGCCCGACTGCTCCAACATGTGCCACGAGTCGACCGGGCTCGCGATGTCCAACACGATCGGCGTCGGCAAGAGCACCATCGCCTACAAGGACTTCGCGCTGTCCGACCTGATCATCATCATGGGTCAGAATCCCGGCACCAACCATCCACGGATGCTCACCGCGCTCGAGGAGGCCAAGCAGGCGGGGGCCCAGATCGTCGCCATCAACCCGCTCCCCGAGGCCGGCCTGATGCGCTACAAGAACCCGCAGACCGTCAAGGGGATGGTCGGACGCGGCACCGACCTGGCTGATCAGTACCTCCAGATCCGGCTGGCGGGGGACATGGCCCTGATGCAGGCGGTCGCGAAGCGGGTGCTGGACGCCGAGGCGGCGGCGCCGGGGACTGTCCTTGATCACCGGTTCCTCGACGACCACTGCATGGGGTTGCAGGAGTACCGGGAGCACATCGCCGGGCTGGACGAGGCCGCGGTGCTCGAGGCCACGGGCCTGAGCTGCGCCGAGATCGACGAGTTCGCCGCGCGGTACATCACTGCGAAGCGGGTCATCATCACCTGGGCGATGGGGCTGACCCAGCACAAGCGGGCCGTGCCGACCATCGAGGAGATCATCAACCTGCTCCTGCTGCGCGGCAACATCGGCCGGCCGGGGGCGGGGGCATCCCCGATCCGGGGCCACAGCAACGTGCAGGGGGACCGGACGATGGGGATCTGGGAGAAGATGTCCCCGGACTTCCTCGACGCCCTTCAGGCCGAGTTCGGCTTCGACCCGCCGCGCGAGGACGGCCTCGATGCGGTCGACTCCATCCGGGCGATGCGGGACGGTCGGATGAAGGTGTGGATCGCGCTGGGGGGCAACCTCGTGGGTGCAATCTCCGACACTGCCGTTGCCGAGGCCGCCTTGCGGCGCACGGACCTCACGGTGCAGATCTCCACCAAGCTGAACCGGTCGCACGCCGTGGTCGGGGCCGAGGCGCTGATCCTGCCGACGATGGGCCGGACCGAGATCGACCTGCAGGCCGGCGGACCGCAGTTCGTCTCGGTCGAGGACTCGGTCTGTGCCGTCCACGCGAGCGAGGGTACGGTGTCGCCGGTGGCCGACAGCCTGCTCTCGGAGGTCTCGATCATCACCCGACTGGCGCGAGCCACGCTGGGCGAGGAGCACCCCATCGACTGGGCCGGCATGGAGCGTGACTACGACCTGATCCGGGACCACATCGCGCACGTCGTCCCGGACTGCGAGAGCTACAACGACAAGGTGCGACAGTCGGGGGGCTTCGTGCTCGCGCACGGTCCCCGCGACACCCGCACCTTCCCGACCCCGACCGGCAAGGCGATGCTGACGGTCAATGCGCTCGAGCACGTCGAGTGCCCGCCGGGCCGGCTCATCCTGCAGACGATGCGCTCGCACGACCAGTTCAACACGACGATCTATTCGCTCAACGACCGCTACCGGGGGATCAAGAAGGGTCGACTGGTCGTCTTCGTCAACCCGCTCGACCTGACCGAGTTGCACCTGTCGGACGGTGACCTGGTCGATGTCCACAGTGAGTTCAGCGACGGGGTCGACCGAGTCGTGCGCCAGTGGCGGATCGTCTCCTATCCGACGGCACGCGGGTGCGTGGCGGCCTACTTCCCGGAGGCCAATGAACTCGTCCCGCTGGATGCGACGGCCGAGGGCAGCAACACGCCGGCCTCCAAGTCGGTGATCGTGCGTCTCGAGCGATCTTTGCCCCCCCAGTAGTCCGCACCCCGACCAGTAGTCCGCACCCGGACCAGGAGTCCGCACCTCGACCAGGACCTTCTCGGTGTTGCCCCCCTACTCGGCTGCCCCTACTCGGCTTCCGCAGCCTTGCGGGCCCGGTAGGCGGCGGTGTGCGCCCGCGCCGCGCAGCCACCCTCGCAGTAGCGGCGGGACCGGTTCTTGGACAGGTCCAGCACCACGTCGTCACAGTCCTCTGCCTCGCAGACGTGCAGTCGGTCCAGCTCGCTCAACCTGATGACGTCGACGAAGGCCATCGCCGCCTCCACGGCGGCTCGGGTCGCGAGCGGGGCCTCGGGTGGGGTCGCGTGCAGGTGGTAGTTCCAGCCGTCGTGCTTGACGAGTTGGGGTAGAGCCCGTGCCTCTGCGAGGAGCGTGTTGACCCGGGATACCGCGTCGTCCTCCTCGGCCACCCAGATGGCCCGGAGCTGGTCGCGCAGGTCCCGCATCGACTCCAGCTCAGCCTCGTCGTGGGTGCGGCTGCCGGTCCAGCTGCTCGTCGCAAGCAGTGCTTCCAGATCTACCAGGGTCCGTAGTGAGTCGGGGTCCGTGGTCGCCGTGTTGACCAGGTCAGCGGCGAAGTCGAGGGCCGCCTCCGTGTCATGAGCGAAAACCATTTTGACTCCTGACCTAGTGAATCGCTATTGTCATGAGTGTAACGTTGTTCAGTCCTGACAGGAGTACCTCCCATGCGCGAGCGTCGTCCGCTTTTCGGACTTGGCGTGGCGCTGGCCTCAGCGGCCGCGTTCGGCACGTCCGGCGCCTTCGCCAAACCCCTCCTCATCGGCGGATGGTCGCCCGGGGCCGTGGTCACTCTCCGGATCGGTGTTGCTGCGCTCGTGCTGTTCGTACCGACCGTGCTTGCGCTGCGTGGACGGTGGGGAGCGCTGCGCAGCAACCTCGTCGTCATCGTGGGCTACGGGCTCCTCGCGGTGGCCGGCTGCCAGTTCGCCTACTTCAACGCCGTGACCCACCTGTCGGTGGGGGTGGCCCTTCTTCTCGAATACCTGGCGCCGGTGCTCATCGTCGGCTGGTTCTGGCTGCGTGGCCAGCGGCCCCGTCGCCTGACCATCATCGGGGTGGTGCTCTCGCTCGTCGGTCTCCTGCTGGTCCTCGACGTCACCGGCGGCGCGAAGGTGAGCCTTATCGGTGTGCTGTGGGGTCTGGCCGCCGCGGTCGGTCTGGTCATGTACTTCCTGCTCGCCGACAACGTCCGGGACGGACTGCCCCCGATCGCGCTCGCCGGTGGCGGGCTCGCCGTGGCCACCGGGTCACTCGGGATCGCCGGCTTCACCGGGCTGATCGACATGACTCGTGGAGCGGCCCAGGTTGACCTGGCCGGTCGCCCGGTCGCCTGGTGGGTCCCGATCCTCATGATCTCCCTCGTGGCTGCTGCCTTCGCCTACGTCGCTGGGATCGAAGCCGTGCACATCCTCGGCTCCAAGGTGGCCTCGTTCGTGGCGCTGACCGAGGTCCTCTTCGCCGTGCTCTTCGCGTGGATCGTGCTCGCAGAACTGCCCACCATGATCCAGCTGGCGGGCGGCGTGCTCGTGGTCGGCGGCGTGGTCGCGGTGCGGGCCGACGAGTTGAGGTTGGGTGCACCCCGGCGGCACGCCCAGCAGCACCTGGCCACGGGGCAGGTCCCGCCAGCAGCCGTGGATCGGCCCGAGGTGGTGGGTCGGGCCGCGGGGGTGACCGTCCCGGCGTCGTCGGGACTCTGAAGCGGGACCGCAGACGATTTCGCCGGCTCCCGCGGCTCGGGTAAGATCTCGTGAGTTGCCTCGGCGAGGGACGTCGCACGGCTGTCACGACAGCCACGACCGGTCCGTAATCGACGCGGTGGATCCTGATCCATGGCTCAGGTCCGCCTCTGCGCGCGGACCGCCCGGCTGCCATCCGCGCTGCGTCCCGCGTCGAGGCCACCGCCAATCAACGACCTTCAGGAGACACCGTGTCTGACATCATCACGCTCGAGGCTCAACAGCGCACCGATTTTGGCAAGGGCGCCGCACGCAAGATCCGCCGCGCCGGCAGCATCCCCGCAGTCATGTACGGACACGGTACCGACCCCGTGCACGTCTCGTTGCCCGGACACGCCACGATGATGGCCCTCAAGCAGGCCAACGCCCTGCTCAACATCGTCATTGACGGCGACAAGCAGCTCGCACTGGTCAAGGACGTCCAGCGGGATGCCATCAAGCCGGTCATCGACCACGTGGACCTCGTCATCATCCGCAAGGGCGAGAAGGTCAACGTCGACGTCGGGGTGCACGTCGAGGGCGAGGCCTGGCACGACACCCTGGTCACGTTGCACGCCAACACCATCGAGCTCGCGGTGCTCGCCACCAACATCCCCGAGAGGCTTGGCGTGTCGGTCGAGGGGCTCAAGGCCGGTACGCAGATCCTGGCCAGCCAGGTCGAGCTGCCTGAGGGCGCCGAGCTCATCACCGACCCCGAGACGCTCGTCGTCCACGTCACCGCGGCCATCACCGAGGAGGCGCTCGAGGCCGAGCTCGCCGCAGCCGAGGAGGAGGCCGGCATCGAGCACGAGGCCCCCGAATCCGAGACCGAGGCCGCCGACGCCGCCGACGCCGAGGACACCGACGCCTGATCTGGTTGTTTTTCTCGAAAGGGCCCGGCCGTTGCCGGGCCCTTTCGTCGTTTGGGGGAGCTCCGCGGCATACTGATCCCTCGTGGACACATGGCTCGTCATCGGACTGGGCAACCCCAGCCCGAAGTACGCGAGCAACCGACACAACGTCGGGGCGATGGTGATCGAGCACCTGGCGCAGCGCCACCGCGCCGGCAGGTTCAAGGCGCACAAGGCTCGCGCCTCCGTCACCGACCTACGCCTACCGGGTGCAGGCGGGGGGCTGGGGCCGAAGGCTGTTCTTGGCGTGCCCAGCTGCTACATGAACGAGTCCGGCGGGCCGGTCTCGGCCCTGCTGAAGTTCTACTCCCTGGACGTGACGCGACTCATCGTCGTCCACGATGAGCTCGACATCGTGGCGGGCACCGTCCGGCTCAAGCTCGGCGGAGGAGAGGGCGGGCACAACGGGCTGCGCTCGGTCAGCAAGTCGATCGGGACGCGGGACTACCTGCGCGTCCGCGTCGGGATCGGCCGGCCACCCGGTCGGATGGACCCGGCCGACTACGTGCTGCGGGACTTCAACGCCACCGAGCGTGCTGAGCTGCCCTTCCTGGTGGACTCGGCGGCGGACGCGGTCGAGTCCCTGGTCGAGGTCGGGCTGGTCGACAGCCAGCAGCGCTTCCACGCACCCTGACGTTCCGGGGCGCTCCGCCAGGTCGAGCCATCGGTGCTGGGCGATTAGTGTGGTGGTGTACCCGTGTTGTCTTGATGCGGGCTCTTTGTGTTGCCTGCAACAGGTTGGAAGAACGATTGATGAACGCTGTACCCGGCTCCGGACACCTGACCCCCGTGCTCGACCGGTGGGCCATGACCGCGGATGTGCGGGCCGTGGTCCAGGACGTCGGGCACGCCAAGGTGGTCGATGTGTCGGCCAGCGGCGGCGCGCGACCCTTCCTCGTCGCTGCCCTGGTCCGGGCCGCAGCAGGTCGTTGGCCCCTGGTGGTGGTGACCGCAACCACGCGCGAGGCCGAGGACCTGGCCGCTGCGCTCGAGAGCCTCATCCCCGCTGAGCGGATCGCGATCTTCCCGAGTTGGGAGACGCTGCCGCACGAGCGTCTCTCGCCACGCAGCGACACGGTGGGTCGGCGACTGGCGGTCCTTCGTCGGGTGGCCCACCCCGGCCCCGAAGGTGGCGCGTACGGGCCCCTGTCGGTCGTGGTGGCACCGATCCGGGCGGTGTTGCAGCCCATCACGCGGGGTCTGGGCGAACTCGTGCCGGTCGAGCTCAAGGCCGAGGACGAGCGACCGCTGGGTGAGGTGGTCGAGGCGCTGGTCGCCGCTGCCTACACGAGAACGGACATGGTCGAACGGCGGGGGGAGTTTGCCGTCCGGGGAGGCATCCTCGATGTCTTCGCCCCCACCGAGGAGTATCCCGTCAGGGTCGAGTTCTGGGGCGACACCGTCGAGGAGGTGCGCTGGTTCAAGGTCGCCGACCAGCGCAGCATGGAGGTCGCCGAGCACGGACTGTGGGCGCCCCCGTGTCGTGAGGTGCTGCTGACCCCGGAGGTACGGGCTCGTGCTGCGGCCCTGGCGACCCGGTTACCGGGTGTCGCCGACCTGCTCACCAAGGTGTCCGAGGGCATCGCGGTCGAGGGGATGGAGTCGCTCGCACCAGCGCTGGTCGATGGGATGGAGTCCGTCTTCGACGTCTTCCCCCGGGAGTCGGTCATTCTGGTTGCGGACCCGGAGCGGATCCGCACCCGGGCCCATGACCTCGTCCTCACCAGTGCCGAGTTCCTGCAGGCGAGCTGGTCGAATGCGGCTGCTGGGAACCACGTGCCGGTGGACCTCGAGGCGCTCCTCGGGACCGCGTCCTACTGGTCGCTGGCCGATGCGCGCTCGCATGTGATCGCTGCTGGCCGTCCCTGGTGGACCCTGACCCCCTTCGCCGCAGATGACGAACTCGTCATCGAGGACGACGACGTCGATGCCCGGCGCGCCGTTCACACCGTGGAGCCGGAGGCCTTTCGGGGCAACACCGAGGCCGCGGTGGCCCACCTGCGGGCCAGAGTGGACGCGGGGTGGCGGGTGGCGGTCGTCACCGAGGGGCCGGGTCTTGCCCGCCGTGTCGAGGAGGTGCTGCGCGGCGAGGACATCCCGGTCGTGATGCTGGGTGACGGACCCCTGCAGCCCGGCCTGGTCAGCGTCACCACCGCATCGCTCGGCCGGGGTTTCGTCGACGAGAGCGCCCAGCTGGAGGTGCTGACCGAGACGGACCTCACTGGCCAACCGGGGGTGACCAGCTCGACCAAGGACATGCGACGGATGCCGTCTCGCCGCCGCAATCAGGTCGACCCCCTTCAACTGCACCCCGGTGATCACGTCGTGCACGAGCAGCACGGCGTGGGCCGCTTCGTCGAGATGATGCAGCGCACCGTGGCCGGCGCAACCCGGGAGTACCTCGTCATCGAGTACGCCTCCAGCAGGAGGGGCCAACCCGGTGACCGGCTCTACGTGCCCACCGACCAGTTGGACCAAGTGACGAAGTACGTCGGCGGGGAGGCCCCTTCGCTCAACAAGATGGGCGGGTCCGACTGGAGCAAGACCAAGTCGCGCGCCAAGCGCTACGTCAAGCAGATCGCCAACGACCTGATCCGGCTCTACAGCGCGCGACAGGCAACGAAGGGTCACGCCTTTGGACCCGACACCCCCTGGCAGCGTGAACTCGAGGATGCCTTCGCCTACGTCGAGACCCCGGACCAGTTGAGCAGCAGTGACGAGGTCAAGGCGGACATGGAGAAGGAGGTCCCGATGGACCGCCTCATCTGTGGAGACGTCGGCTACGGCAAGACCGAGATCGCCGTACGGGCCGCTTTCAAAGCGATCCAGGACGGCAAGCAGGTGGCGGTCCTGGTCCCGACGACGCTGCTCGTCAGCCAGCACCAGCAGACCTTTGCCGAGCGCTACGCCCAGTTCCCCGTCGTGGTCCGGTCACTCTCCCGCTTCCAGTCCGACCAGGAGGCCAAGGAGGTGCTGGCCGGCATGGCAGACGGCACGATCGACCTCGTCATCGGTACCCACCGGCTGCTGTCCGAGGAAGCCCGTTTCAAGGACCTCGGCCTCGTCGTCATCGACGAGGAGCAGCGCTTCGGCGTCGAGCACAAGGAGCTCCTCAAGACGATGCGTACCGCGGTCGACGTGCTGTCCATGTCGGCGACCCCGATCCCGCGCACGCTCGAGATGGCGGTCACGGGGATCCGTGAGATGTCCACCCTTGCGACCCCGCCGGAAGAGCGCCACCCGGTCCTGACCTTCGTCGGCGCCTACGACGAGAAGCAGATCACTGCAGCCACCCGCCGGGAGTTGCTCCGTGAGGGCCAGGTCTTCTACGTCCACAACAAGGTGTCGAGCATCGAGAAGGCTGCTTCCCGATTGAGGGAGCTCGTCCCAGAGGCCCGCATCGCCACCGCGCACGGACAGATGGCTGAGCACCGGCTGGAGAAGGTCGTCGAGGACTTCTGGGAGAAGCGCTACGACGTCCTCGTCTGCACGACGATCATCGAGACCGGCCTGGACATCTCCAACGCGAACACGCTGATCGTCGAGCGGGCTGACATGCTCGGACTGTCCCAGCTGCACCAGCTGCGCGGACGGGTCGGCCGGGGCCGCGAGCGGGCCTACAGCTACTTCCTCTACCCGCCGGAGAAGCCGCTGACTGAGACGGCGCACGACCGGCTCCAGACGATCGCCAGCCACACGGATCTCGGCTCAGGCATGGCCGTCGCCATGAAGGACCTGGAGATCCGCGGTGCCGGGAACCTCCTCGGCGGTGAGCAGTCCGGACACATCGCCGGGGTCGGCTTCGACCTCTATGTGCGACTCATCGGTGAGGCGGTGGCCGACTTCCGTGGGGAGACGATCGACGTCCCGGCCGAGATCAAGATCGAGTTGCCCGTCGACGGCCACCTCCCGCACGACTACGTGCCGGGGGAGCGACTGCGTCTCGAGGCCTACAAGAAGCTCGCCACCGTGGAGACCTTCGAGGCCGTGGACGAGATCGAGGCCGAGCTGCGGGACCGCTACGGCAACCCGCCGGAGCCCGTGCAGAACCTCCTCGAGGTCGCGAGGCTGCGAGTCGTAGCCCGGCGCGCCAAGATCGGCGACGTCGGCGTCCAGGGCAAGGTCGTGCGCTTCGGTCCCGTCACGGACCTGCGCGAGAGCCAGCAACTGCGCCTCATGCGGCTCTATCCCGGCACCATCGTCAAGGAGGGATTGGGGACGATCCTGGTCCCGGTCCCGATGACGGCGCGGGTGGGAGGCAAACCGTTGCGCAACACCGAGATTCTCACGTGGGCCAGACAGCTCATCTCGGCGGTGCTGCTCGATGACATCGCGGCTGGCGCTGTTGCGGTGTCTGCAGCCACGTAGGATGTCAGACGCATCGTCGACAAGGAGGAACCAGTGAAGGCACGGTCAGGGATGTCAGCCCGGCGGGTCATCAGTGCCGCTGCGGCTGGGGCGAGCGCTCTCGCGCTGCTCGGTGGGTGCGGCATGGACACCCGTCAGCAGGCTGCTGTCATCGTCAACGGCGATGTGGTGGCCCAGGACGAGGTCCAGGCGGCGGCGAAGCAGTTGTCGGAGTACGGCTTCAACGAGCAGGGCGTGGTGCTGGCCCTCATCGCGGCTCCTCTGCTCCAGGCCGAGGTCGAGAAGTCGGGCAGCTGGCAACCTGACGCTACCTACGCGACCATCTTGGCCCGCATCCCGGATGCGACTCAGGCGACCAAGGACACCCTCGCGGCGGCGGCACTGGTCCAGTCGGCCCAGATGACCGACGCTGACGTGGCGGGCTATCGCGCGGCCCTCAAGGCGGCCGACATCTCCGTCAACCCCAGATTCGGTCAGGTCGACCTCACCGACACTGCGCCGCTCTACTTCACGCTCGGTGCAGCGTCGCCCAATTGGATCGCCAAGTCGAGCAAGTGAGCCAGAGCGCGTGACCGGTCGACTGAGTCTGCTCGTCACCTCGCCGCGCGTAGCCCCTGGACTGCTGAGCCGGGCCGCCTGGACGGGCCTTGCCACTGCGCACGCCGTGTGGGGCCGGCCGGACGAGCCGCAGGCGCTGGCGGTGGTCGAGGAGGGCATCGTGCTCACCCCCATCGACACGCCAGACGCGGCAGACCCAGCGACCTTGGCGCGGGCGTTGGTCGCGGCCACCTCTGAGGGGGACATCGTGTGGGTGGGGTCATCCGACGGGGACCCCGGACTCTCTGACGCCGTCGCGGCCGAAGTGAGTCGCCTCCCGGAGCCGCCCGACGTCGAGTTGCTCATCGGCTCCTTCGACGTGCCAGGGGCGCGGCTGCTCGACGTCGTCGCTGTCATGGACCGGCTGCGCTCCCCGGGCGGGTGTCCCTGGGACGCGAAGCAGACTCACGAGAGCCTGGTGCCCTACCTGCTGGAGGAGGCTCACGAAGCCATCGAGGCGATCGAGGCGGGCGACCGGGCCCACATGCAGGAAGAGCTCGGGGACCTGCTCCTGCAGGTCGCGTTCCAGTCTCGGGTGGCGCAGGACCATGCATCCGAGCCCTTCGACATCGATGCGGTAGCCGGAGGACTCGTCGACAAGCTCGTGCGTCGGCACCCGCACGTCTTCGCGGACGTCGAGGTCGTCGACGCTGCCGCGGTGGAGGTGAACTGGGAGGCCATCAAGGCCGTGGAGAAGGACGGGCGGTCCCACCTCCTCGAGGGCGTGCCCGATTCGCTCCCGGCCCTCGCCCGCGCGGACAAGTACCTCAGCCGACTCGCTCGCGCAGGTCGGAGCGACGCGGCGCAGGAGGCGGGCGCCAGTGGTG
>JBDTAU010000172.1:0-7269 GCA_039924465.1 Dermatophilaceae bacterium | reverse complement strand
GCCCTCAACCATCCGGGAGCACGCCGTCGTCGGCACGGTCACCGGAGCAGTCGGCGGCGTGATCGGCCGCCGGGTCGGAGACCTCATGGTCGGGGTCGACAGCGCCACCGGGGGACTACCGACCCAGTCGGTCGCCGTCTTCGCGCGGGTGCATCACCTCGGCCTGGCCCGAGACCCCCGGGTCGGCCAACAACTCCTGCGCTGGCTCGCTCAGGACCAGCCCGCCTGACTGTTAGTTGGCTGGCGCCGTCGGGGCCGGAGTCGGGCTCGTGGGAGCCGGAGTTGCAGGCGGGTCGGTCACCGCCGGGGGAGCGGGCGCGGTCGTTGCTGGGGGAGCAGGCGGGGTCGTTGCCTGATCCGTCGGCTGGGTGGCCGACTGGGTCGCGCCACCGGTGGGTTGCGTCGTCTCGTCTGGCGCCGGGGTCGCGGTCGGAGATGATGGCTCACTGGTGGGAATGGGAGCCGCGGGCGCCGGCTTCACCTCGAAGTCGTGCGGGGCCACCAGGGCCGTGCGCGTCCCGATGGTGGTGCCGGTGACATCGGTGCCGCTCGCCAGCTGCAGGCCGGTGAGGAAGGCCGCCGCGAGCGCGAAGACGGCACCCGCGGTGGCCAGCAATCGCCGGGAGCCGATCCGATCGATCGGGCGCCAGCCGTCCAGCGGAGACTGCTGAGGTGTCTGCTGCGGTGTGGACGCCGGGCGCGGAGCGAGCCGGCGCGCGGCAAGCAGGGCCGTCCGGGCACGGTGCAGCGAGCCGATGTAGACGCTCGCCGCGGTCGCGCTGATGAGTGAGCCGATCGCGGCCCCGGCGATGGTGCCGACAAGGCCCAGCCGGGAGCCGAGGAAAGCCGCCGTGGCAGCCGCCATCGAACTACCGATCAACTGGGTGAGGGAGAGATCGAGCCACTTTGCTCTGGTGGTGCCTTCGGACGGATCTGGTGTGGGCTTCGAAGTCATGGTCCTGGGTTCAGTTGTCATGGTCATCTCCCACGAGAGACGAACGGGGGCTCGGATCCGTTGACGGTTTCCCGAGGAAGTGAGGTAGGTCACGGGAGGTTGTGCTCAATGGGTCCCGGCCGGTTCACCGCTTCGCAAACCCGGCCACACCCGAAGGCGAGCGCGCGGCTGGTAGGGCGCTGAGCGGCATACGGCCTATGCTGGTGCACGGATGAGTCGGCCAGGCGGTCGCGTCAGGAGGCAACTCCTGCCGAGGAACGTCCGGGCTCCACAGGGCAAGGTGGTGGCTAACGGCCACCCGGGGTGACCCGCGGGACAGTGCCACAGAAAACAAACCGCCAGTTGCTTCGGCAATCGGTAAGGGTGAAACGGTGGTGTAAGAGACCACCAGCGCTCCAGGTGACTGGGGCGGCTAGGTAAACCCCACCTGGAGCAAGCCCAGACAGCGCATGTTTGAGACCGGCCCGGTCGAGTGCGCGGGTAGGGTGCTTGAGCCGGTCAGCAATGGTCGGCCTAGATGGATGGCCGTCACCCCAGCGCCGGTAACGGTGCGGGGTACAGAACCCGGCGTATCGGCCGACTCATCCACTTTCAGGCCTCTGAACTGCGGCGCTCGTGGACCCCGATCGCCCACTCAAGCCGACGTGCAATCCGATCGCAGGATGATGAGGCTGCCGGTGACTCAGATGGGGTGGTCTGCTACGCGAAAACCTACCTCGTCGCCATACCGGTGCGCTCCTATCGCCTCGAAGGCACGTGATGACTTCCGGTGAGGTGGTCGTTCAGCCGAGGATTTCCTCGGGGTCGGTTTCGAACACCGCGCCTTTGCAGTGCTCGTCGATCTGAGCGAGCAAGGCGTCGCCGTCGCGCAGGTACTTCGCTGTGAAGCGCAGCATCCGGCCCTCGACGGTGATCACTCCGCGTAGTCCAGGTGCTGAGGCGACACCGACCATGTCGGACCAGTCGACGCGCATGATGTGGCCTGAGGCAGTGACCGAGACCCCTTCGTCGCTGATGTGTACGGCCAGGTCGCGGGGGGCGATCGCTAGAGCTTTGCGTCGATACACCCGTCCCTCGATGGGCTCGGCCTGCGGCAGGTCGTCGTCGGTGAGGTCAGGCACTCCGGCAAGTTCGATGCTTGGGTCGGGGACCCAGAGCAGGGCGGTGTCCAGCAGTTGGCCCGCACTGGCCCGGACCGACTCTGCGTCGATCGCGCGATCGATCTCCAGCTGCTGTTCTCGGGTCTGGACCTCGCGCCCGATCAGGGCCCGAGATGCCTGGACCATCAGCCACCCAGGCAACGAGCGCGGGTCCTGCAGGTCGGCGACCGACATGGCGAGGGCGTGGTCCATCTCGGCGATGGTCGGCCCGTCCTGGGCCAGTGTGCTCACCGCGGTCCACAGGGTGTCGACCACGACCTGCCACTTGTCGTCGTGTCCATCGGCCCAGACCACCGCCATCGATTCACCGAGGCGGATCGGTGTCCCGCTGAAACCGATGTCGTAGGAGATGCCGTGCCGCCCGCGTAGCTCGTCCTCCACGCGTTCCCTCAGGATCGCCGCGGCGAAGGACGCGGCTGAGGAGTTGTCGTGCACCGAGACGATGCCCGACAGCGCGACCAGCGGGAAGTTGTCCCCGTGGATGCGCCCGGGCAGGCGCAGTTCGAGGTGCGCAGCGCTCGGCATCTCGACCGCTGACCCGGCCGGTAGCCGCAGGTCGAGTCCTTCCGGTGGTGGGCCGGTCAGGATCAGGTAAGCGTTCTCGCGCGTGAAGTATCGCCGTGCGTGCTCGGTGACGTGCTCACTGGTCAGCTTCTGCGGACCCGGGCCGGTGGTGCCGGCCAGCCCCTGAGCCCGATAGCCGTAGCGGGCTAGGAGCGAGAGGGCGACGGCCGGATGCTCGCAGAGCCCTTCCTCCGCGCGCAGGACCCCCATCTCACGCTCGATCCGCTCCGCCGGGAGGTCGGACACGCCGCGACACACGCGGTTCACGAAGTCCACGACCTCGGCACTCGGGCCGGTCGCGTAGAACACCGTCGTGTTCAGGTCGACCTCGGCGTTGCGGTCCAGGGCACTCTTGGGCAAGGTCCCCATGACCAGATGCTCAATCAGGTGCGTGACGCCGACCGTGCGGAACGTCTCGTGACGGGCCCCGACCCCGAAGGTCAAGGCCGCGGTCAAAGGCGCCGGCCCCTGCTCCCAGAGAACGGGAACTCCGTTGATCTCAGTTCGCTGCACGCGCCGAAGCGTACGGCCTCAATCACCTGACCCGCGCCCACTCCCCCTTTGGTGCCCGTCCCATGATCCTCGGCTGCGCCAGTCCGTCCTGCCACGGCGCGCCCACTCACAGGCACACCTGTAGAGCCGATGCGCGATATGCGGCGATGTGACGCATCGTCGCCCAGGCTGCCTTGGCTAGCGGATCTCGGCGTAGAAGTCGGGCGCCGAAACGTGGAGGAGCGACTGCATCAGCGTCGACTTTGCCCGAGCCTGATGGGGCCATGGTCGCGGTGAGTCTTCCCGGAGCGAAGGCGACGCGCCGTGGTCGAGGGCGCGCACGGCGGCTTCGCCCGCACCGAAGACGCGGGAGACGTCGATCTCCTCCGCGACAGTGCCGCCGTCCGGGCCCCGCGGTGTCGAGCGAGGTCGAGGTCGGTCGAAGTGGGACGGGTGCCCATATTTTCACTGTTCGTCGCGAGGACAGGTTGGCCCAGAGACCAACGTCCCTGAGTCGGCGTGGGCAGAGGCCGCCGAGGTCCGCCTGTGAGGTGGTCGTGGGACGTTCGTCACGGTCGACGGGCCAATGACCAGAGCATCGTGGCCGGTGAGGGTGAACCACTGGGAGCGAAGGAGGCAGGGTCATGACGGCCAAGGTCGTGCATGAGGGGCAAGCCACTGGCAGAGAGGAGCGAGCCATTGGGAGAGCGTTCACCAAACGCTCTCTGGTCGCGTTCTTCGCGGCCAGTTTCATTCTGTCCTGGGGGATGGGCCTGACCTACGTCATGTTCCAGGAGCCGGTCGAGGCGCTGTTCGGCGAGATGGGCTACACCAACCCGGTCTTCATCCTGATGGTCTATGCCCCGGGCATCGTCGCGGTCGTCATGGTCTGGCGGCATGCCGGTGTCGCGGGCCTGCGCAGCTTCTTCCGACGGTTCGCGCTCTGGCGGATGGCCCGTGTCTGGTGGGTGGTGCTGTTGGTCGGCCTGCCGGCGGTCTACTACGTCGGTGCGGCCCTGGTGGGCAACAGTGCTGGTCAGGAGGAAGTCATGTCCTGGGCTGTCGTGCTACCGGCACTGGCAGCAATGTTCTTGATCGGTCCGATCGAGGAGCTGGGCTGGCGTGGCATGGCCCTCCCGCTCCTACAACGGCGCTGGGCGCCCTTGTGGTCGAGCCTGATCCTCGGGGTGATCGTGGCGATCTGGCATGCGCCCTCGTTCCTGCTCAGCGGGACCAAGCAGTCGGCCTGGGCCTTCTGGCCGTTCTTCTTCGGCGTGGTCGCGATCAGCGTGATCCTCACCGCGATGTTCAATGTCTCAGGCGGCAGCCTGTTGGTGGCGTTCCTCTTCCACGCCCAGGTCAACGGTCCGCTCTGGCCAGACGGGCAGCCCTGGGACATGTGGCTGTTCGTGGCACTTGCCGTGGTGATCGCCGTGCTGAACCGTCGGGCCATGCTCGACCGACGTCAAGCCATGACCGCGGTTGTCGACGACGAAGCCGGTTGGGTCGCCAATCCTCGTGGACCACAATGACGGCCATGGAGATGAACAGGGCGATGCCGAGGGGCCGGCCGTATCCTCTGGGTGCACAGGTGGTCGACGGCGGCACCAACTTCTCGGTCTGGTCGCGCACTGCGAGTCAGGTCGACCTGCTCCTTTTCGACCACGTCGACGACTCGCGCCCGTCACAGGCGATTTCGCTTGACCCCCAACAGAATCGGACGTCGTCGTTCTGGCACGTCCACGTCCCGGGTGTCGGATCGGGGCAGGTCTACGTGTGGCGTGTCCATGGTGCGTTCGACCCGTCGGCCGGACTTCGACATGACTCGTCGGCGCTGCTCCTCGATCCCTACGGAGTCGGGGTGGCCGTCCCCGCGCGTTACGACCGGGTGGCCGGGAGCAGGCCCGGGCGGGATCCGAGCACCGCGATGAAGAGCGTGGTGGCCGACCTCACGGCATACGACTGGGAGGACGACACACCGCTCGCGCGGCCCTTCTCGCGCACCATCATCTACGAGTTGCACGTCCGTGGCTTCACAGCCCACCCCAACAGTGGGGTCGACCGCGGGATCGCGGGGACGTATGCCGGACTGGTGGCCAAGATCCCGTACCTGCAGTCGTTGGGGGTCACCGCCGTCGAGCTCATGCCGGTGCAGGCTTTCGACCCCCAGGACGCGCCGGATGGTTTGGTCAACTACTGGGGCTACAGCCCGGTGTCCTTCTTCGCGCCACACGCCGCCTACGCGTCGACCGGTGACCCGCTCGACGCGCTCGATGAGTTCCGCACGATGGTCAAGGAGTTGCACCGCGCTGGTATCGAAGTCATCCTCGACGTGGTGTTCAACCACACCGCCGAGGCCGGCGCAGGCGGGCCCACCTTCTCTTGGCGGGGCTTCGACAACCGGGCCTACTATCTGCTCGACGCGGCGGACCAAGGGCAGTACCGCGACTACACCGGGTGCGGCAACACCCTCAACGCCAACCACTCCGTCGTGCGCGCCATGACGATCGATGCGTTGCACCACTGGGTGGATCAGATGCATGTGGACGGCTTCCGCTTCGACCTGGCGTCGATCATGTCGCGCGACAGCGACGGCACCCCGTTGGCCAACCCACCCGTCATCCACCAGATCGAGAGCGATCCGGTCCTCGCCGGCACGAAGCTCATCGCGGAGGCCTGGGACAGCGGCGGCCTCTACCAGCTCGGATCATTCGTCGGGGATCGTTGGCGCGAGTGGAACGGGCAGTTCCGTGACGACGTGCGCCGCTTCGTGCGCGGTGACACGGGGATGGTGCCGCTACTGCCCAACCGGGTGCTTGCCAGTCCGGACCTCTTCAAGGGACGCCCCGCAGATGTCGAGCACAGCATCAACTTCGTCGCCTGCCACGATGGGTTCACGCTCAACGACCTCGTCTCCTACAGTCGCAAGCACAACCGGGCGAACCTCGAGGACAACCGTGACGGGACGGATGCCGACTACTCGATGAACTACGGTGTCGAGGGCCCGTCGGACGACCCCGCCGTCGAGCGTCTGCGCACCCAGCACGTCAAGAATCTCCTTGCCATCACGCTGATCTCGATGGGCGTGCCGATGATCGGGATGGGTGACGAGGTCCGTCGCACCCAAGGAGGCAACAACAACGCCTACTGCCAGGACAACGAGACCAGCTGGTTCGACTGGGACCTGACCGAGCGCCACGCCGACATCCGGCGCTTCGTGCGTGGGCTGATCGACGTGCGCTTCGCTCTCGACATGACCACGGTCGTGCACGGACTGACGCTCGAGCAGTTCCTGGAGCGTTCGGTGGTGGAGTTCCACGGCGTGCGCCTGCATCAGGCGGACTGGTCGGCTCACTCGCACACGCTGGCCCTGACCATCCGCAGCGTCATCGAGACCCGGATGGTTCACGCGATCCTCAACGGCTACGAGGAGACCCTCGACTTCGAGCTTCCTCCGGTTGCGGACCCGAGCCTGCCGTGGCGACGCGTCGTGGACAGCGGGCTCGATTCTCCGGATGACATCTGGCCCTTGGCGAGTGCGCCGACTGTGAGCGGTGGCGCCTACCGGGCTGCTGCCCGTTCCGTGGTCCTCCTCAGTGCCGACCTGCATGAGCCCGGGCGCGGCTGAGGCAGCGGTTGGTGCCCCGTCGCGTTGGCTGGATGCTCGTTCACGCCGAGCGCGCCTGAGCCCGGTGCAGCGGTCGCCTCGTCGCCATCAACGACGGTGGGGCCCCCAGCCTCCACGAGGCGTCACTCTCGAAGGCGCTCTCGGACGGGATGGCGGGCAAGGTCACGGACATCGGGACGGTCGCGATGCGGGTAGCCAAGAACTGCAGCTTCGGACCGACCCATTCCCCGTCAGAGGGCGAAGTGCTTCACCAGCCCGCCGGTGTTGCTGGTGACGAGGCCTTTAATCGTGCGGTTTCGAAGGAAGCCGGGTAGCGGCAGGTTGTGGCTGATCGTCAGGGTGAGGGTGACCTCGGTGCGCTCGTCGTCGAGCGGGCGCAGCACATAGGTCGCATCCTGCCCGGTCTGGAGCCGGCCTTCGACGAGGTGCCACGTCATGCCGTCGGGGGTGTGTTCGTAGGCGAGGGTGTA
>JBDTAU010000171.1:0-8049 GCA_039924465.1 Dermatophilaceae bacterium | reverse complement strand
CGACCCGCCGATCAGCAGCACGCACGACCTCGCGGACGTCGCGGGCGCGCTCGCTGAACTCGACGAGCGCCGTGCCGTCGGGAAGGTAACGGTGCGCGTCCGCTGAGCCCAGCGGCATACCCCAACTGATGCCGTATGCCGCTGGGTGCCCTGGGCACGAAGCCGCCGCTGGGTGCCCCGCGGTGGCGCCGCTCAGGGCTCAGGCCGCGGCGCGGCGCAGGTCGACGTCGCTCGGGGTCTTGGCGCCGAGGACCTCACGCAGGCTGTCGGCGAGCAGCGCCGCCGCCCCTGCTGAGTCGGTGGGCGCGAAAGTCTGGCTCAGGTCCGGCTGGTCGCCGTCCTGCTCCCAGCCGAGCCCGACGAGACGGGCCACCTGCTCGTCGGAGAGATCGCTGAGACCAGCGAACTCCGTGTCGGCGATGCACTCCAGCGCGAGTACCCCCTCGAGCAACCGGGCCTGCAGGAACGCCTCGGGGACGCTGCACTCCGGCTCGGGCGTCTCGGCGGAGGCGCGACCGAGCAGCCGGCGCCAGGTGCGCGGCGTGCGCTCCGGCGTGGATTCCGGTGCAGCGGGGGCCGGGGTGAGGTGGGTGGTCGCGGTGAGCCAACCGCCCTCGGTCAGTGCGCCGAGGTCCCCGGCGAGCCGAGCCGACCAGCTCTCCCACGACTCATCAGGGTGCACGGGACTGTTCACGGCGCCTCCTCCGGGCTGCACGAGTGGGCCCATGGTGCCCGCTGCTCGTGCGCGCTGCGCGACTCTCGCGCACGCCCCCATCCTGCCTGACCCGAGACCCTGGAGGGCCACCGGTCAGTGTCGGACCCGCGTCCTAGGCTGAATCCATGGTGTGGAGCGTGGGTCGGGCGACGTGGGTGGGCGGGTTGACCGACCCCGAGATCTCGCAGCAGGTGGGCACCCGGACCTTCGACCGTGGGGTGGCCTACCGAGCCGAGGACCGTGTGCGATCGCTGGCCGCGGGTCAGGACGGCCTGATCCTGCTCGGCACGGTCGAGGGCAGCCGTGACGAGGACTACCAGGCCATCGTCACCGCCCGCCCGCACCCGCTGGGTCGCGGCCACCTGTGGTCGGGTCGGTGCAGTTGCCCGGTCGGGGCGGACTGCAAGCACGTCGTTGCCCTGCTCCTCGTGGGTCGAGACGTCGCCAGGGGAGTCGTGACGGGGCCACCGGTTCCGGCGGGGGCCGTCGGTAACGGTGGGGCGGCGGTGGCAGAACGTCCGGTTTCCGGGGTGCCGGCGCCGGGGGTGCTGTGGTCGGACGTGCTCCGGTTGCCCGACCCCGGGCAGGTGGTCACGCGAGAGCCTGCACGGTCCCACCCGACCGACGAGGGGACTGCGGCCGGCCTCATCTTCGACACCATCTACGTGAGCCGAGGTGGGGCCGGCGGTGCGCCCCAGCGAGGGGTGGGGCTGCGGCCGTCCCGCCGGACGCGGGCCGGGACGTGGCACCGCTCGCTGTCCTGGCACGAGGCGCTGCCGGCCTCGGGGTCGCTGCGCGGGCGACCGGCCTATCAGTCCGAGCACGAGAGCGTCATGACCCGGATCCACCAAGCGGGACGGACCGGGGGCACTGGTAGCGCCCAGTTCTTCACCACGGTCGTGCCGATCCGTCTGGACGCGAGCGCCGAGTTGGTGCCCCTGCTGGCGCAGGCTCGTGCCCTCGGGGTCGAGTTGATGGCGGGGGAGGGCTTCAGCGGGCCGATCCGGATCGAGGAGGAGCCAGTGACCCTCGTCGTCGAGTTCGATCGCTCACCCGACGACAGCGGTGACCTCGCCATCCACGTGACGCTCGCCGGCCTGCCGGAGGTCGAGGGGGAGCACACCTACCTCGGCACCCCGGTCCATGGGCTGCTCATCGAGCCTGACGGTGGTGGCCTGGTCCTCGTGCCGGTGGAGCAGTCCCTCGACCTGGACGCGGCGCGCCTCGAGCAGGCGACGCTGGGCCTGCGGGTGCCCGCCGACCTGCGGGGCGACTTCCTCCGGCACGACTATCCGCGTCTGCGCCGACTGGCGCGGGTGCGCTCGCGGGTGCCGCTCCCGGTCGTGCCTGACGTTGACGAGACGGGGCCCGACCGGGTGGCCGTGGTGACCGTGCACGTCCGGGTCAGCGCCGACGTCCCGGGCGAGCTGCGACTCGGGCTCGGCCTCGCCTACGACGGGAGGCTGCGATCGTTCGCGACGGAGCGCTTCGGCGCGCCGCCCCGGGACCCGGTGGCCGAGGAGCAGGCGGTCGCTTCCGCGGCCTCCGTCCTGGCGATCCCGGGGGCGACCCGGGCCAGCTCCGTCGGGGACAAGCACCTGCTCGCCCCCTACGTCATGCTGAAGGGCATCGACGCGGCCCGCTTCACGCTGGACTTCATCCCGGCGCTCGAGGCCGACGAGCACGTCACCCTCGTCCTCGACGATGAGCTGCCCACCTACGAGGAAGTGACCAGCGCCCCCCTCATCCGGATCGGTGCCGATGACGGCGCCGACCCGGACTGGTTCGACCTGCACGTCACCGTCGAAGTGGAGGGCGAGGAGGTGCCGTTCGAGCCGTTGTTCGCCGCCCTCGCGCACGGTCAGGAGGCGCTGCTGCTCGAGTCTGGATCGTGGTTCCGGCTCGATCACCCCGAGCTGGAGCGGCTGCGCACCCTCATCGACGAGGCGCGCGAGTTGGCGGACCCCGGCACGAAGGCGTTGCGCCTG
Organism: Dermatophilaceae bacterium; assembly: GCA_039924465.1. Taxonomy (GTDB): domain Bacteria; phylum Actinomycetota; class Actinomycetes; order Actinomycetales; family Dermatophilaceae; genus JAKDLQ01. The sequence goes on along the minus strand of JBDTAU010000171.1, from coordinate 5,346 downwards.
TCCGCTCACCACGCCGACTTCTGGGAGGAGCTGGTGGCGCTGGGCGTGGTCGACCGACAGAGCTCCCGCTGGGCCACCGCCGTCGAGGCGCTCGGATCGCTCGAGCATGGTCCGGTCGCCGAGGTGCCCGCCACCCTGCTCGCGCAGTTGCGGCCCTATCAGGTCGAGGGCTTCCAGTGGCTGTCCCGGCTCTGGGACGCCCAGCTCGGCGGGATCCTGGCTGACGACATGGGCCTCGGCAAGACCGTCCAGATGATCGCCGCGATCTGCCGGGCGCATGACCTCGGCGAGTTGACCGCGCCGATGCTCGTCGTGGCGCCGACCAGCGTCCTCGGCACCTGGGCCGGTGAGTTGGCCACCTTCGCCCCGCACCTGTCGGTCGTCACCATCGGGGAGACGACCGGCAAGCGCGGCACCCCACTGGAGCAGGCCGTCGACGGGGCCTCGGTCGTCATCACCTCCTACGCCGTCTTCCGGCTCGACGCCGACTCCTTCCAGGGACTGCCCTGGGCCGGGGTCGTCCTCGATGAGGCCCAGTTCGTCAAGAACCGTCAGGCCAAGACGCACGTCGCGGTGCGCAAGCTCGGGGCGCCCTTCACGATTGCGGTCACCGGGACCCCCCTCGAGAACTCCCTGATGGACCTGTGGTCGCTGCTCTCCCTGACCGCACCCGGGCTCTACCCACGCCCCGACACGTTCACCCACAACTACCGCAAGCCGATCGAGTCGGGAGAGCGGCCGGACCTGCTCGACCGGCTGCGTCGCCGGATTCGGCCGCTGATGCTGCGTCGCACCAAGGAGCAGGTCGCGCTCGACCTGCCGCCCAAGCAGATCCAGGTCTTTCCCGTGACCCCACACCCGGTGCACGCCCGGATCTACGAGCAGCACCTGTCCCGGGAGCGGCAACGGATGCTCGGCCTGCTCGGTGACCCGGAGGCCAACCGGGTCGCGATCCTGGCCTCGCTGACCCGGCTTCGCCAGCTCGCCCTGGACCCGGCTCTGGTCGACGAGGCCTACGCGGGCAAGGCGGTCGCGGCCAAGGTCCAGTTCCTCGTGGAGCAGTTGCGCGAGCTGGCGGCCGAAGGGCACCGCGCCCTCGTCTTCAGCCAGTTCACCGGCTTCCTGCGGATCGTCGAGCGGGCCCTCGAGGAGGCCGGCCTGCGCACCTGCTACCTCGATGGATCGACCCGCGACCGGCAGGAGGTGATCCGGGGCTTCCGCGATGGGGAGGCAGCAGCGTTCCTGATCAGCCTCAAGGCGGGCGGCTTCGGCCTGACCCTGACCGAAGCCGACTACGTCTTCGTCCTCGACCCGTGGTGGAATCCCGCAGCCGAGGCCCAGGCCATCGACCGGACCCACCGCATCGGCCAGACCCGGCCGGTCACTGTCTATCGCCTCGTCTCGGCGGGCACGATCGAGGAGAAGGTCGTGGCGCTGCAGGACCGCAAGCGGGACCTCTTCCAGCGCGTGGTGGACGAGGGCGGATCGCTCTCGGGCGCGATCACCAGCGCCGATGTCCGGGACCTGCTCGGCCTCGACTGAGGGGCAGAGCGGCTCTGAAAGGCCACTCGACGTGAGCCGCGAGAGGCCACTCGACGTGGGCCGAGGAAGTTGAGGAGGTGGCCCTCAGAACGTGCTGCGCTCCACCGGTCGAGGGATGCCCGTGACGATGTCGACGTCGAGCGTGGTGGAGGTGCTCCCCACCTGGACCGCTCGAGAGCGGGTCCGGCCGGTCTTGTGATCGACGATCGTGAGCACGTACCGTCCCGGCGGGGGCAGCCCGATCTCGTAGCTCCCGTCCTCGTGCGCCTGGGCCGTCGCGACGTACTCACCGGAGTGGCGGATCAGGGAGAGCATCACGCCGCCGAGGGGCCGACAGTTGTCGGTGACCTCCCCGCTCAGCAGGAGGCGGCGCAGCATTCGGATCGGCCCCAACTCGGTCTTGCTGAGTTCGACCAGACCGGACTGGGGAGCCCAACCATCGCACGAGACGACGACCAGGTAGGGGCCGGCGCAGGGCAGGGCCAGGGCGTACCGGCCATGGTTGTCAGTGCGGGCCCAGTCGACGTGGCGTCCGTCCGGGTGCAGCAGGGTGACGACTGCCTGGCGCATCGGTTCGTCCGACGCGGTGGTGACGAGCCCGCGCACGATGATCTCGTGCTGGGTTCCTTCAGCCTTGACCGTGCGCCCTTCGCGGGTGGTCGGCACCGCATCGGTTGCCGTTGCGGCGGCCAGCGCGGGGCGCTGGATGAAGGCCGCCACCGCTGCGCCGAGCAGCGCAGTCGTGGCGCCGAGCCAGAACACCAGTTGGTAAGCCCCGAAGGTCGGGACCGGTGCCCCGCCGACCGTCATCGTCATCGCCGAGAAGATCGCCGCCAGCACCGCACTCGCGCTCGAGGTGCCGATGGACCGAAGCAGCGTGTTGAGTCCGTTGGCCGAAGCGGTCTCGGTGATCGGCACTGATCGCATGATCAGTGTCGGCATGGCGGCGAAGGCCAGTGCCGTGCCCGCCGAGGAGACGCCGGCGGCGATCATCACCTGCAGGACCGAGCTGTGCATGAAACTGCGCATGACGAAGCCGATCGCGATCGTCACCGCCCCCAGGATGATGATGGCGCGGGGACCGTATGAGGTGATCAGGCGAGCCGCGACTGGTGAGAGGAGCACCATGAGCAGGCCGCCGGGCAACAGGACCAGCCCGGTCTCGACGACGGAAAGCCCGAAGCCGTAGCCGGACGCGACGGGCATCTGCACCTGCTGGGTGCTGCTGAGGAAGTTTGCGAACATCCCGAAGCCGATGAGGATCGAGGCGATGTTGGTGAGCAGCACCGTGCGTCGCAGGGAGGTGCGGATGTCGACGAGGGGTTGCCCGGACCGCAGCTGCATCGGGACCCAGAACGCCAGCGTCAGAGCGGAAACGACGAGCAGGCTGAGGGTCTTGCGATCCACCCAGCCCCAGGCCCCGGCCTTGGACACGGCGAGCAGCAGGCAGGTCAGGGCGAGGGAGAGCAGCAGCGCGCCGGCGTAGTCGAAGCGGCCGCGGGTGCGCACCGTCGATTCAGGGACGACGAGCAGGACCGCGACGAGCATGAGGACCGCGAAGCCGCCGGAGACCAGGAAGAGGGCGTGCCAGTTGAAGTTCGAGGAGATGACCCCGGCCAGCGGTATGCCGATCGCGCCACCGATGCCGAGCGTGGCGCTCATCAGGGCCACCCCGCCCCCGACGCGCTCGGAGGGCAGGTGGTCACGCATGATGCTGATCCCGACCGGGACGAGGCTGGTGCCGATCCCGGCGATCCCCCGACCGGTGACGACCAGGGCCAGCGACGACCCCATCGCGGCGACGGCGGAGCCGACGATGACCGCCACCAGGCAGGTGACGAGCATGAGTCGCTTGCCGAACATGTCGGCCAGGCGCGAGACGATCGGCGTGCCGACGGCACCCGCGAGCAGGGTGATGGTCACGAGCCAGGACGCGTTCTCACTCGTGGTGCCAAGGATCCCCGGGAACTCCGGGAGCAGGGGCAGGACCAGCGTCTGCTGCAGGGACACCAAGGTCCCGCACAACGCGAGCACCGTGATGATCAGCCCGGTGGGCACCGGCTTGGGTTCGGCTGCCGAGGCGGCGGGCACGGACACGGGACTCCTCGGCGCACTGCGACGTGGTGGATGGGAGGGGACCAACTACTGTTCCCGCACCCTAAACCACGCACCCGGGAGGCCTCGGGGCGCACGGTGCGGAGCGGCATGCCCAGCGGCACAACCAGCGGCTGAGGTTGACCTCGTTTGGTGGAGATGGCAGGTACCTTGCCGCGCTCCACCCTCGTCGGCATAGAGTGGTGAGAGTTGGATGTTGTCCACGAAAGGAACGACCAGTGGCTTACACACTTCCCGAACTCCCCTACGACTACGCAGCCCTCGAGCCGCACATCAGCGCGCGGATCATGGAGTTGCACCACTCCAAGCACCACAAGGGCTATGTCGACGGCGCGAACGCCGCCGTCGCCAAGCTGGAGGAGCTGCGCGAGTCCGGTGACTACGCTGCCCTCAACGGTGTGGAGAAGAACCTCGCCTTCCACCTGGGCGGGCACACCAACCACTCCGTCTTCTGGCAGAACATGAGCCCCGACGGCGGTGGCCAGCCCGAGGGTGAGGTCGCCGCGGCGATCACCGAATTCTTCGGTGGCTTCGACAAGTTCCAGGCGCACTTCAACGCGAACGCCAACGCCATCCAGGGTTCTGGCTGGTCGATCCTCGCGTGGGACACCGTGGGCCAGCGGCTCAACATCATGCAGCTGTTCGACCAGCAGGGCAACGTGCCGGTCGGCCAGATCCCGATCCTGCAGCTCGACATGTGGGAGCACGCGTTCTACCTGCAGTACGAGAACGTCAAGGGCGACTACGTCAAGGCCTGGTGGAACCTCATCAACTGGCCCGACGTGGCAGCACGCCTCGAGCGGGCCCGCGCGACGACGGGACTGATCCTTCCCGCGTGATCGCGTCGTCGGACTTCAGAGGGCGGGCGCCTGTTGGTGCCCGCCCTCAGTCGTGCCCGATGCACCCTCCCCTGGCCCCTGGCCGCAGGACCGTCGGGCCGCATGGCAGCATGACCGGCATGGACGCTGCTGCAGCACTGGCCCGTTGGCACGAGATCGTGACGAGTGGTGACCCGGCGGGCTTGCGCGCGCTGGTCGCCGAGGGTGCGGTGTTCCACAGCCCCGCCGTGCACACCCCGCAGGAGGGGCGCGACACCACGGTGGGCTACCTCACCGCGGCCTTCCGGGTGCTCGGGCCGGAGCTGGTCTATGAGCGAGAGTGGTCGGCGCAGGACTCCGCGGTGCTGCAGTTCCGCACCACGGTGGGCGGCCTCGAGGTGCACGGGGTGGACATCATCACCTGGGATGCACAAGGGCAGATCGTCGACTTCACCGTGCTGGTCCGGCCGGTCAAGGCGCTGCACGTGGTCATCGAGCACATGGGCGCCGAGTTGCGGCGGATGAAGGATGCGGGGCCCATCCACCCCCGAGAATGACCAGATGACCTACTCCCTCCGGCTGGCGCAGCCGGGCGAGCTCGACACCGTCGGTGCCATCACGGCTGCGGCCTACCTCGACGGTGGACACATCAGGGCCGAGGCGCCCTATCTCGCGGACCTGCGCGATGCGGCGACCCGGGCCGAGCACGCAGAGGTGTGGGTGGCCGTCGACGGGGCCGAGGTCCTGGGCTCGGTGACCTTCGTGGCGCCCGGGTCGGCCCTCGCGGAGGTGGCGGGCCCGAGTGAGGCGGAGGTCAGGATGCTCGCCGTGGCCACGGGCGAGCAGGGGCACGGGATCGGCGAGCAGCTGA
>JBDTAU010000170.1:0-4434 GCA_039924465.1 Dermatophilaceae bacterium | reverse complement strand
GTCCCGTGCGGGAAGGAGAAGTTCTCCGGGTCGAAGGTCGCCTCGGCATCGAGGCTCGGCTCGACACCGTCAGGCAGGTTGTGGGCTGCGAAGGTCGCCAGCGCGATCTCCGCGATGCCCAGGCCCTTGTCGGTGCCCTTGACGCCGAAGCGCCCGCCACTGAACTCCAGGTCGTCGACGCTCGCCTCGAGCAGGTGGGCCGCGATGACCCGGGCCTTCTCGATGACCTTGTCGACGGCCCGGACCACGGCCTCGCCACCGACGACGAGCGAGCGCGAACCGTAGGTGTCCATGCCCTTGGAGGAGACCATCGTGTCGCCGTGCAGCACCTCGACGTCCTCGAACGGGACGCCGAGACGATCAGCGACGATCTGGCTCCACGACGTCACGTGGCCCTGGCCGTGGGGCGTGGTGCCCGTGAGGACCTCGACCTTGCCGGTGGCCAGCATCCGGATGCTCGCGTGTTCCCAGCCGCCGGCGCCGTAGTTGAGCGACCCGAGGATCCGGGACGGTGCGAGCCCGCACATCTCGGTGAACGTGGAGACGCCGATGCCGAGCTGGACCGGGTCGTTGCTCTCCCGACGGCGCTTCTGCTCCGCGCGCAGGCCGTCATAGTCGAACAGCTCCTTGGCCCGAGCCGTGGCCGCCTCGTAGTTGCCCGAGTCATAGGTTATCCCGGCCACCGTGGTGAACGGGAACTCCTCGTGCTTGATCCAGTTCTTCTCCCGGATCTCCAGCGGGTCCACCCCGACCTCGGCCGCGAGCTCGTCCATGATCCGCTCGATCGCGAAGGTCGCCTCCGGTCGGCCGGCCCCGCGGTAGGCGTCCACCCACGTCTTGTTGGTGAGCACCGTCTGGCAGTTGAACTGGTAGGCCGGGAACTTGTAGATGCCGTTGAACATCCAGGCGCCGAGGACCGGCACCCCGCCACCAACGACGGCGACGTAGGCGCCCAGGTCGGCGATCAGGTCCACCTTGAGGCCCGTGACGGTCCCGTCCTTCTCGGCCGAGAGGGTGAGCTTCTGCCACTGGTCGCGGCCGTGGTGACCGGACAGCAGCGACTCCGAGCGCGTCTCGGTGAACTTGCAGGGCTTGCCGAGGCGCCTGGCCACGGCGATCGTCGCGAACTCCTCGGGGGTGGTCTGCAACTTGCCACCGAAGCCGCCACCGACGTCGGGGGCGATGATCCGCAGCTTGGACTCGGGGATGCCCGTCGTGGCGGCCACGAGGAAGCGCAGGATGTGCGGGACCTGGGTGGAGGTCCAGCCGGTCAGCTGGTCACCGGTCGGGTCGACGACCGTGGAGCGAGGCTCCATGAACGCCGGGATGAGCCGCTGCTGGCGGTACTCGCGCTCGAGGACGATCCCGTCGGTCCGTGCCTTCGCGATGGCCGCCTCGACGTCGCCGCCGGAGCCCTGCGCGGCAGAGTCGAGCTGCCAGAAGGCGGACTTGTTGGTGCCCAGGTCAGGGTGGGCCAGCACCTCGTCCTTGAGCGCCTCTTTGGAGTCGAAGACGGCGGGCAGCTCCTCGTAGTCGACGTCCACCAGCTCGGCGGCGTCGCGGGCGGCAGCAGCGCTGCGAGCGGCGACGACCGCGACGATCTCGCCGGTGCAGGCGACGTGGTCGACCGCGACCGGCAGGTGGGTCGGGGTGACCTGGTCGGCGGTGATGGGCCAGGCGTTGGCGTTGACGCCCTGCACGTCCTTGATGTCCTCACCGGTGACGACGGTGACGACCCCGGTGGCGGCCTTGGCCGCGTCCGTGTTGATAGACGTGATCCTGGCGTGGGCGAACGGGCTGCGCACCATGGCCAGGTGCAGCATGCCGGGTAGTTGCAGGTTGTCGGTCCACCGGGTGCGACCGGTGATCAGGCGGGCGTCCTCCTTGCGGGTGCGAGCCCTGCCGATCTCCGCGACGGGAGCGGTCGTGGTGTCCTCGGTGATGGTCATGACTGGCCCCCCTCGGCGCCCGCGGCGGCGGGGCTGAGCGCCTCAGCCGCCTGCTGAACTGCCTTGACGATGTTGTGGTAGCCGGTGCAGCGACACAGGTTGCCCTCGAGGCCCTCCCGGATCTCCTGCTCCGACGGGTGCGGGTTCTCCTTGAGCAGATCGCACGCCTGCATGATCATGCCCGGTGTGCAGTAGCCGCACTGGAGCGCATGGGTCTCGTGGAAGGCCGTCTGCATCGGGTGGAGCTGGCCGTTGGTGGCCAGTCCCTCGATGGTGGTCACCTCGTGCCCGTCAGCCTGGACGGCGAGCATGTTGCACGACTTCACGCTGCGCCCGTCGAGATGGACGGTGCACGCTCCGCAGTTGCTCGTGTCGCAGCCGATGACGGTCCCGACCTTGCCCAACGACTCCCGCAGATACTGCACGAGCAGCATCCTCGGCTCGACTTCGTCGGAGTATTCGACCCCGTCGACGTTCACGGTGATACGGGTCATTGCGAAACACCCTCCTGCTTCGTTGCGGAGTCAAGCCCTGTGGAATCCCCCACCCGGAGTCTCGCCCGGATGTCCTCGTCTGACAAGGGGCTGGAGGCAGGACAGACTGGTCCCATGACCCAACACGCCGACGACTACCAGGCCCTTCGGGGGCGCTACGACGCCATGACCTACCGCCGCACCGGACGGAGCGGTCTCGACCTGCCGCTCGTTTCCCTCGGCCTCTGGCACAACTTCGGTGACGACGTCCCACTCGAGCGCCAACGGGCCACGCTGCGTCGAGCGTTCGACCTTGGCGTGACCCACTTCGATCTCGCCAACAACTACGGTCCGCCCTACGGCAGCGCAGAGCGCAACTTCGGCACGATCTATGCGCAGGACTTCAAGCGCTACCGGGACGAGCTGATCCTGTCGACCAAGGCCGGTTACGACATGTGGCCGGGGCCCTACGGCCAGGGTGGCGGGTCACGCAAGTACCTGCTCTCCTCCCTGGACCAGTCGCTGCAACGGATGGGAGTCGACTACGTCGACATCTTCTACAGCCACCGCTTCGACGAGACCACTCCGCTCGAGGAGACGATGGGCGCGCTGGACTCGGCGGTGCGCGCCGGCAAGGCGCTCTACGTCGGCATCTCGTCCTACTCCGGGCCACGGACCAGCGAGGCGATCGCCATCCTGCGGGAGCTCGGCACCCCGCTGCTCATCCACCAGCCGAGCTACTCGATGCTCAACCGCTGGGTGGAGGAGGACCTGCTCGACGTCCTCGGTGTCGAGGGAGTCGGCTGCATCGCCTTCTCCCCGCTCGCGCAGGGGATGCTGACGGACAAGTACCTCAAGGGCATCCCCGCCGGCTCGCGCGCCGCGCAGGGCAAGTCCCTCTCACCGGACCTGCTCAGCGAGCAGACGATGAAGCACATCCGCGCGCTCAACCGGATGGCCAAGGCCCGCGGTCAGTCACTGGCCCAACTCGCCCTCGCGTGGGTGCTGCGCGACCCTCGGGTCACGTCGGTGCTCATCGGCGCCTCGTCCGTCGCCCAGCTCGAGAACAGCCTCGGTGCCCTCACCAACCTCGACTTCACCGAGACCGAACTCGCCAAGATCGACAAGCACGCGGTCGACGGTGGCATCAACCTCTGGAAGGCCTCCAGCTCGCACTGAGTCGGTTCGATGGACCGCGCCCAGCCGGTTCGAGGTACCGCAGTCGGTTCGATGTAACTGCGCGTCACATGCGACGCGCTGATACATCGACCCGGGGCAGGGTCAGCAGGGGCGTGGTGCGGGGTCTGTGGGGCGCGGTGTCAGCCGAGTTGGGCCCCCACCTGGTGCGGCAGGGTGGGCGGCTCGTGATCGAGGCCGTGGTGGTGGTGGATCGGTCCGGTCAGGCCGGCCAGCCGGTCCCCACCGCCACCCCACCGGTGCATGATGATCTCGGCCGCGATGCTGATCGCGGTCTCCTCCGGGGTGCGAGCTCCGAGATCGAGCCCGATCGGCGAGCTCATGCGCGTGAGTTCCTCCTCAGTCACCCCCGCCTCGCGCAGCCGGTCGAGCCGGTCCTCGTGGGTGCGCCGCGAGCCCATCGCCCCGATGTAGGCGACGTGCGGCAGCCGCAGGGAGATCTCGAGGACGGGCACGTCGAACTTCGGGTCGTGGGTCAGCACGCAGATGACGGTCCGCGGATCGATCCGACCGGCGTCGACCTCCTCGCGCAGGTACTCGTGCGGCCACCGGACGATGACCTCGTCGGCTGCCGGGAAACGGGTCTTGGTCGCAAACACCGGCCGCGCGTCGCAGACGGTCACGACATAACCGAGGAAGCTGCCGACCTTGGCCACCGCAGCGGCGAAGTCGATCGCCCCGAACACGAGCATCCGCGGCTTCGGGGCGAACGATGCGACGAAGACCCGCATCCCCTCGCCGCGGCGCTCGCCGTCGGGTCCATAGGTCAACAAGCCCGTGGTTCCCTGCGCGAGCAGGCCGCGGGCGTCGTCGAG
>JBDTAU010000169.1:0-3948 GCA_039924465.1 Dermatophilaceae bacterium | reverse complement strand
TGGCTCAGGGCCGCTTCTCGGTGCCGCGCATCCTCGATGAGGACTGAGCCAAGGCGTGAGGATCGACCGAGCTCCGGCGGCTCGGGACCGAGCCGACCACCTACCTGGCCGTATGCCGCTGAGCTGGCTGAGCGGCATACGGCACCTTCCCGAGCACTTCGCCCACAACAAAGGCAACTGACGTGACTGACGACCTGACCAGGGCCACCGCAGCGGAACTGGCGGATGGCCTCGCGAGCAAGACGTTCTCCTCCGCCGAGGTGACCCAGGCGCACCTGGACCGCATGGCGGCCGTCGATGGGCAGGTCCACGGCTACCTGCACGTCGACGGCGCGGGGGCGCTGGCGACGGCACGGCAGATCGACGACCGCCGCGCCGCGGGAGAGACTCTCGGCGTGCTCGCGGGCGTGCCGATCGCGGTCAAGGACGTCATGGCGACCAAGGGCCTGCCGACGACAGCCGGCAGCAAGATGCTCGAGGGCTGGATCCCTCCCTATGACGCGACGGTGGTCGCGAAGCTGCGCGCGGCCGGCCTGCCGATCCTCGGCAAGACCAACATGGACGAGTTCGCGATGGGCTCCTCGACGGAGCACTCGGCCTACGGCCCGTCGCGCAACCCGTGGGACCTCGATCGCATCCCGGGTGGCTCGGGGGGCGGCAGCAGTGCTGTCCTCGCGTCCTTCCAGGCCCCCCTCGCGACCGGCACCGACACCGGCGGCTCGATCCGCCAGCCGGCCGCCGTGACGGCGACCGTCGGCGTCAAGCCGACCTACGGCGGCGTGTCCAGATACGGCCTCATCGCGCTGGCGAGCTCGCTCGACCAGGCCGGGCCGTGCGGCCGGACCGTCCTCGACACCGCCCTGCTGCACGCGGTCATGGGCGGGCACGACCCGCTGGACTCGACGTCGATCAACGCACCGGTGCCGCCCATCGTGGAGGCGGCCCGCACCGGTGACGTGCGTGGCCTCAAGATCGGTGTCGTCAAGGAACTCGGCGGGGAGGGCTATCAGCCCGGGGTGCGGGCCCGGTTCGATGAGTCCGTGGCACTGCTCATCGAGAGGGCGCCGAGATCGTTGAGGTGTCCTGCCCCAACTTCGACTACGCGCTCGCTGCCTACTACCTGATCCTGCCGAGTGAGGCCAGTTCCAACCTCGCGAAGTTCGACGCCATGCGGTACGGCATGCGGGTCCTGCCCGAGGGAGTTGCCGACCCGAGCGCCGAGCAGGTCATGGCGGCGACCCGGGAGGCGGGCTTCGGCCCGGAGGTCAAGCGCCGCATCATCCTCGGCACCTATGCCCTCAGCTCTGGCTACTACGACGCCTACTACGGCTCCGCGCAGAAGGTCCGCGCCCTCATCGCCGCGGACTTCGCGGCAGCCTTCGAGCAGGCGGATGTGCTGATCAGTCCGACCGCGCCAACGACCGCCTTCAAGCTGGGCGAGAAGCTCGATGACCCAATGGCCATGTACCTCAACGACATCGCCACGATCCCGGCCAACCTCGCAGGGGTGCCGGGGATGTCGCTGCCGTCCGGGCTCGCGGATGAGGACGGGCTGCCGGTCGGCATCCAGATCCTCGCGCCAGCGATGCTGGACGAGCGGCTCTACACCGTCGGCGCGGCCCTCGAGCGGGCGCTGCTCGACACGTGGGGCGCCCCGATCCTGTCCAAGGCTCCCGTGCTGGGTGCCGGAGCCGCTGGCGTGAAGGGAGCCTGAGATGTCGACCACCACCGACGCTGTCATGGACTACGACGAGGCGCTCTCGAAGTTCGACCCGGTCATGGGTCTCGAGGTGCACGTCGAGCTCGGCACCAACACCAAGATGTTCTGTGGGTGCCCGACCGTCTTTGGGGCAGAGCCGAACTCGCAGGTCTGCCCGGTGTGCCTCGGCATGCCGGGCGCGCTGCCTGTCGTCAACGAGAAGGGCGTCGAGTCGGCGATCCGGATCGGTCTGGCCCTCAACTGCGAGATTGCCTCGTGGTGCCGCTTCGCCCGCAAGAACTACTTCTATCCGGACATGCCCAAGAACTTCCAGACGTCGCAGTACGACGAGCCGATCGCCTTTGGCGGCTGGCTCGACGTCGACCTCGAGGACGGCTCGGTCTACCGCGTCGAGATCGAGCGGGCCCACATGGAGGAGGACACCGGCAAGTCCCTGCACGTTGGGGGCGCGACGGGTCGCATCCAGGGCGCCGACTACTCACTCGTCGACTACAACCGGGCCGGCATCCCGCTCATCGAGATCGTCACCAAGCCCCTGGTCGGGGCGGGGGAGCGGGCGCCCGAGGTGGCCAAGGCCTATGTCTCGGCACTGCGTGACCTGCTCAAGGCGCTCGAGGTCTGCGACGTCAAGATGGAGCAGGGCTCGATGCGGTGCGACGCCAACGTCTCGCTGCGGCCCAAGGTCGGCAATGACCCGAGGGGAGCGGCCCAGCTGGCGGTCCCGCTCGGCACCCGGACCGAGACCAAGAACGTCAACTCGCTGCGCTCGGTCGAGCGCGCCATCCGCTATGAGATCGCCCGGCACGCCGTGATCCTCGAGGGCGGCGGGTCGATCCTGCAGGAGACCCGACACTGGCACGAGGACACCGGCGTCACGACGTCGGGCCGGGAGAAGTCCGACGCCGAGGACTACCGCTACTTCCCCGAGCCGGACCTCGTGCCGGTGGCGCCGACCCGCGAGACCGTCGAGGCGCTGCGCGCAACGCTGCCCGAGCCGCCTGCCGATAAGCGTCGACGGCTCCAGGGTGACTGGGGCTACAGCGATCTGGAGATGCGCGACGTCGTCAACGCCGGCGCCGTTGAACTCATCGAGGAGACGATCGCAGCTGGGTCGAGTGCCACTGCCGCCCGCAAGTGGTGGCTCGGTGAGCCCTCGCGACGAGCCAACGCGGAGGGCCAGGACATCGTGACGTATGCCGCTGGGCTGGGATTCACGCCCGGCGACGTCGCTGAACTCGACCGGATGGTGGCCGCCGGACGGCTCAACGACTCGATGGCCCGCCAGGTCCTCGACGGCGTCCTCGACGGCGAGGGGCGACCCGGACAGGTTGCGGACGCCCGCGGTCTGGAGCTCGTCCAGGACGACGGGGCGCTCGAGGCGGCCGTCGACCAGGTGATCGAGGCCAACCCCGACGTGGCCGACAAGATCCGCGACGGCAAGGTGGCAGCGGCGGGTGCGCTGATCGGCCAGGTCATGAAGGCGATGAAGGGTCAGGCGGACGCGGGGAAGGCTCGTGAGCTCATCCTGTCCAAGCTGACCTGACCGCCAGACCCGTTGACATCCTGAGCAGGGAGCAGCACACCGATCACTCGACGGTCCACACCGGTTGTCACCGGGTGGAGTCCGTCGAGTGCTCGGTGTTTCTGGGGCCGGGGTCGAATTGGGTCAGCCGCTGCGGTTGGGCCGAGGAGGTAGCCGCGGCCGACCCAGGGGGTCAGCGGCGTCCGCCACCCAGCAGGCCGCCGAGCAGGCCGCCGAGGATGTCACCGGTGCCGCCGGTGCCGCCGGTCGACGCACCACCACCGAGCACCTGACCCAGAATGTCCTGAAGCGGGTTGGAGCCTGCGGCTGCGTCCGGTGTCGACCCGGAGGGAGTCTGCGTCGGCCCGGCCTGGGCGCCTTGACCGCCGGGGAAGAGCGGCCCGTCGGCCGTGGCCCCCGGGGTGCTTCCCGCGCCAGCTCCGCCACCGAGGATGCTGCCGAGGCCGCCGCCACCGGTCACCTTGCCGGCCAGCCAGGACAGGACGATCGGGGCCAGCATCGGAAGCAGCTTCTTGACCAGGCCGCCACTGGCGCCCCCGCCGAGGCCGCCGAGTTGGCTCACGACCTGGTCGGTGTTGTCGCCGAAGACGTGCCCCACGATCTTCTCACCGTCCGCCACGTCGATCGAACTGAGGTCGGTGGGTGCCCCAGCGGAGTGCTGGGAGAGGGCGGACATGATCGAATC
>JBDTAU010000168.1:0-4203 GCA_039924465.1 Dermatophilaceae bacterium | reverse complement strand
CATGTCGTCACTTGACTGGACGGTGCTGGCCGTGGTCCTCGGCTGGGCGGCCGTGATCGTCCAGGCGATCCTGATCTTCCTGGCCCTCGGGGTCATCCCGGGCAACCGCAAGCCGTCCACCGGGATGGCCTGGCTGCTGCTGATCGTCGTGGTGCCGATTTTCGGCTTCGTCGTGTTCCTGTTCTTCGGGCGGACCAGTCTCGGCGCGGATCGGAATGCCCGCCAGCTGCGGGCCAAAGCGCGCATCCGTGAGCGGACGGGCCAGTTGCCACCGGCGAAACTGCCGGAGGGGTCCACCGCCCTGCTGCCCTCCGTGGTGACGCTCAACAACCGGCTGGGGTCCCTGCCGCTGGTCGCCGGCAACGGCGTGCTGGTGATCGAGGACTACGACTCCGTGATCTCGCTGATGACCGAGGCAATCGCCAGCGCGCGGTCCTACGTGCACATCGAGTTCTACATCATGGCGTGGGACGAGCTGACCGACCCGCTCTTCACGGCGATGGCTGATGCGACCGAGCGCGGGGTCAGGGTCCTCTTCCTCTTCGACCACCTCGGGTCGCGCGGCATCCCCGGCTACAGGGACACCGTCGCCAGGCTGGGGGAGACCAAGATCCAGTGGCATCCCATGCTGCCGATCATGCCGCTCAAGGGCCGCTGGCGCCGCCCGGACCTACGCAACCACCGCAAGCTCTGGTGGTGGACGGCGTCGTCGGCTTCACCGGCTCGCTCAACCTCACCGAGCGCGGCTACAACAAGCCGAAGAACCACAAGCTCGGCCGGGAATGGGTCGAGTGCATGGTCCGGGTGCACGGTCAGATCGTGGCGACGCTCGACTCGGTCTTTGCCATGGACTGGTACGCCGAGACCGGCGAGATCCTCTCGGTCGACGTTCGCCCCGCGCTGCAGGTCGATGACCCCGGCATGGTGGAGGACGTGTCGTGCCAGCTCATTCCGAGCGGCCCGGGCTTTGTCGCCGAGAACAACCTGCGCCTGTTCACCACGCTGATCTACTCAGCGACGAGGCGGATCTCGCTGACCAGTCCCTACTTCGTCCCGGACGAGTCACTGCTGTATGCCGTCACGACCGCGGCCCAGCGCGGGATCGACGTCGAGTTGTTCGTCAGCGAGGTGTCCGACCAGTTCATGGTCGGGCACGCCCAGGCGTCCTACTACCGGGCGCTGCTCCAGGTAGGGGTGCGGATCTATCTCTATCCCGCGCCGTACATCCTGCACTCGAAGCACTTCACGATCGACGACGACGTCGCGCTGATCGGATCGAGCAACATGGACATGCGCTCCTTCGCCCTCAACTACGAGATCTCGCTGATGATGCTCGGCCCCGAGATCGTGGCGCGGATGCGAGCCGTCGAGGACCACTACCGCGACCTGTCCCGCGAGCTGGTCCTCGAGGAATGGCTGCAGCGCAAGCCCTGGCTGCGCTACGTCGACAACGCGCTGCGGCTGACCGCCGCCCTTCAGTGAACTGAGCGACCTCCCAGCCCAGCGCCCCTCAGGCTCGGGCCGCGAGGTGCTCGACCGCCAGACTCGGGCTCGACAGGACCGGGATGCCGAGATCCGTCAGGCCTGCTTCGGCCGCGGCCATGCTCGCTTGGGCGAGCACGATGACATCCACCCGAGAGGCGAGGCCGCGGGCGGTGTCGGCGACCTCAGCGAGGTAGCCCTGCTCGTCGCCGCGCTCAAACCGGCTCCACGCGTGGGCGGTCGTGACGAGGTCGAGCACCACGTCAGCGCCGGCGCGCGCCGCCTCACCCTCGAGGAGCGCTCGGGTCGGCGCCAGGGTCGAGCCCAGCGCGGCGACGACGCCGATGCGCGGGCCCAGCTCGACGGCTCGGCGCGCCATGGGCCGGTCAACCCGGAAGACGGGCACCGCCACGTCGGCGTGCTCGGCGACATCACCGATCGTCGAGCAGGTGCAACAGATGATGTCGGCGCCTGCGGTGACGAGCTCGTCAAGCGCGCGACGAACCCGGCGGGCCACGCTCTCGGGACCGTGGGCCCGCGCGTCGTGGAGCAGCGTCTCGTCGACCACGTGGGTGGTGCGGGCCCCCGGGAGGCGCTGCCCCACCAACTCATCGAAGGTCGCGACATGCACGGGCGAGGTGTGCAGGAAGCCGAGGGTCGTCATCGCCCCAGTCTGTGGCCACGCCTCCACCCGCACGACACCGGCTCACTGGACGTGGTCACTGCCAAAGACTTCCACGCCCGCCGATGTGCAGGCACCATCTCGGCACCATCTCGGCACCATCTCGGCGCGGGCGCCCGCGGTCGAGAGCCATGGCCAAGCGTCGACCCGGCACGGCAGGTGGGTCCGCCCTTCACCGGTCGTCCTGACGGTGCCTGCGCGGCCCGATCGGAGGGGCGCAGGCACCGAGCCTCACCTAGGGTTGACCCAGAGGGAGTGGCGCACGGGCGAGGCGTGCAACGGGCCGCCGCCACCAGGGATATGTGAGTGGAGGGACGTCGACCGTGACTGGACCAACCGCACTTTCACCTGGCCCGGGGCCGTGGTTGCCCGACGGCTGGGCGCACCCGACCCGCGTGGAGCTCTCGACCGGCCACCACCTGCGGCCGATCCGGGCCGCTGACACCGAGATCGACCTGCCTGCGGTGCTGGGGTCGCAGGAGCGGCTGTGGTCCATCTACGGCGAGGCGTGGGGTTGGCCCCCGGCGACGATGACCGCGGAGCAGGATCGTGAGGACCTTCAGCGTCACGCGGAGGAGATCGAGGCGCACGAATCGTTCAACTACGCGCTCCTCGATGCCGAGGAGTCCGAGCTGATCGGATGCGTCTACATCGACCCCACCGACAAGGCCGGCGCTGACGCGGACATCTCCTGGTGGGTCCGCGACGAGTACGTCGGGTCACCGGTCGAGGCTGCCCTGGATGAGTTGGTGCCTGCCTGGATCGACGCGGACTGGCCACTCACCGCGCCGCGTTACGTCGGTCGCGACCTCACGTGGGCCCAGTGGCTGGCGATCCCGGACGAGGGGCGCTGACTCTCCCGGACCCGGGACACCGACTCTCCCTGCTGCTCGTCGCCAGGCGGGTCCTCAGCGACGAGGCTCGGTCCCCAGGTACACCGTGTTGGCCGCCTGCCCACCCGTGAGCGGGTTGGGGAACGGAACCACGTGGGCCTCGGCGTGCTCGAAGGCCTCGGCCAGGCGCCGGACCACCTCGGGTTCGGGCGGCTCGTCGGACCACAGCGCGAACGCCCCGCCGTCAGCGAGCATCGGAGTGACTCGCGAGAACCCCTCGGCCGTGTAGAGATCACCGTGGTCAGCGCGAAGCAGCCAGTCGGGTGCGTGGTCGATGTCCAGCAGCACCGCGTCGTAGGTTCGGTCGGCGCGACCCGTGCGAACCACATCGAAGAAGTCGTCGCAGACGAGGCGCACCCGTGGGTCCGCGGCCAGCCCCTGGGTATCAGGCATCAGGTCGCGCTCGTGCCACGAGATGACGATCTGCAGGGCCTCGATCACGTCCAACTGCGTGACCCGGTCATCCTCCAGAGCTGCCACCGCGGTGTAGCCGAGACCGAGCCCGCCGACCAGAACGGTCAGTGACGGCCCGGTCACGGCCGCGAGGCCGATCCGGGCCAACTCCCGCTCGCCGGTGGTGAACTGACTGGACATGAGGAAGTCATCCCCGAGCTTGACCTCGTACACCTCTCGCTCCGTGACACGGTCCCAGCGCCGGCGAAGGCTGATGGCACCCCACGGGGTGTCGCCCCAGCCGAGCTCCTCGATCCTCATCCACCGAGACTAATGCTGTTCGTGGGGGCCTTCGCCACCAGCCCGGGCCGGCAGTAGTCTGAGCCGGCCACGGGACAAGACCGTGGACACGCACGCACGACCGGGGGTGACGGATGGCGCAGGAACAGGGTCTGCGAGCCAGCGTGCGCGACCTCTTCGACGTCCTCATCGACGCAGCGAGACTCCTGGGCCGACACTGGCCGGTGCTGCTGTCCATCGCCCTGCTGGGCGTCGCAGCGCGCGGGGCCGCGCACTGGGGCGCGGTCACGGCGAGTGACCACGTCGGCTGGCTCGGACTGTTGCTTCTCACCCTGGTGCCATTGGGCTACCTGCTTCCCGTGATCGCGATGTTGCACCTGTGCGGACGGGATCTGCCTGCCCTCAGTGCGATGCGAGAGCGGCACCCGGAGGATGCCACCAGCGGTCGCGATC
>JBDTAU010000167.1:0-4979 GCA_039924465.1 Dermatophilaceae bacterium | reverse complement strand
TTTCCTTCCGTATGCCGCTCAGCCCGCTCCCAGCCGCAGGTTCAGTTCTCGTCGGGGTTCAGGACGGCGAAGAGCTCACCCTCGGGGCCGGTGAGCACCGCGCCCACCCCGAACGGGCCGTCGTAGGGGCCCATGACCAGGGTGGCTCCGAGCGTGAGAGCCCGCGAGATCGTCGACACGAGGTCGGGGGCGGCAAAGCTGACGACCCAGTGCGAGCGGATGCTGTCGGGGAAGTCGGGTCCGATCTCAGACAGGCCGAAGGCGGGACTGCCGTCGCTGGTGGTGGCCACCGACCACGGGGGCTCGCCCTCCTCGGCGTGCTCCTCGAAGCGGTGCCCAGAGAGGGCCTCGTGGAAGTGCTGCACCGCGGCGTAGTCGCGGGTCAGCAGTTCGTTCCACGCGAGGGTCCCCGGGGCATCGAGCAGCCCGGAGCCGGGTAGGTCGCCCGGCTCCCAGAGGCCCATGAAGGCGCCACCCGGGTCGGTGGCGATGAGGCTCCGGCCCAGCCCGCCGAGTTGCGCGACCGAGCCCATCACGTGACCGCCACTGGCTTCGATCACGGACTCAGCGGCAGACGCATCGTTGGTGCGCAGGTAGGTCGTCCACTGGCTCGGCACCGGCGTGCGTGGGGGCTTGCGGCTGATTCCCGCGACCGGGTGCCCATCCTGCAGCGCGAGCGAGTAGCCGCCGGTGAAGTCATCGCCCGGCCGCCACTGCCACCCGAAGAGCTCGGCGTAGAAGGCCTGCGCGCGTGGCACGTCGACGACGAGGACATCGAGCCAGCAGGGGGCGCCGAGGGGATAGTCGGGCACGGTCAGGCGCAGGTCGATCATGCGAGGTCTCAGTCGCGCCCGGTTTGCAGGTGGTCGAGCACGCCGTGGCAGGCGGCCTCGACCTCGCGGAAGCAGCGGAGGAAGTGCTCGTTCGAGCGATACCAGGGGTCGTCGGTCTCGAGGGTCCCGGCCTCGACGGCAGCCGGGTCGAATTCGCGCAGCAACCGGATCTTGGTGCGGTGCTCGGGGCGGCGCGCCCACCGGGTCAGTTGGCGGACGTGCCCCTCGTCGGCGGCCAGCACCAGGTCGAGGTCATCGAACTCGCTCGAGTCGAATTCCCGGGCCCGATGGGTGGACCCGTCATAGCCGTGCGCTGCCAGCACCTCGATCGTGCGGGGGTCGGCCTGCTCCCCGACGTGCCAGTCCCCGGTGCCGCTCGAGCTGATCCGGACGTCGCCACCGAGGCCGGCGTCAGTGACGAGCTTGCGGAGGATGGCCTGCCCCATCGCAGATCGACAGATGTTCCCGCTGCACACGAAGGTCACATGGACGGGGCGGCCGGGCATGCGCTCCATTCAACACCCCGGGTCAAGTCTTGGGGGCCGAACGCGTCAGTGACCCCTCCACCTGTCCCTCCGTGACCGACCGCCGGGTGTGGCGATCGGGTGGGGCGTTGGGGACGGCAGGCAGTGTCAGTGGTCGCTGGGACGGTAGTGGCATGAGGACGAACGAGGATGCACCCCAGACCGGGCTGGTCGCTGCCGCTGCGGTGGTGGTGGCCCGTGCAGCAATGGGAGCCGCTGCAGTGGTGGGAGCCGCTGGAGCTGAGAGTCCTGAGGACCTCGGCCGGCTCTTCGCGCAGCGGCAGGCGGCGGGCGACGTCGATGGCATCGTCGCCCTCTACTCGCCCGATGCCGTCGTCAGCCTGGCGGGTGGCCGTGAGGCGGCTGGCCGGCCGGCGATCCGGGCTGCGTTCGTGGCCGCGCTCGCCTCGGGAGCCGACCTGTCGATCGCGACGGTCGGCACGCCCATCGTTGCCGGGGCCCTGGCCTGCACGACGTCGACGACCACGTCGGGGGCCGTGCTGACCCAAGTCGCGCGTCGCGCGTCCGACGGGACCTGGTGCTGGGTGCGCGACGGTCACCGACTGGTCGGGCTCGTCCCGGTCCAGTCGGGCGACGGGCTGTCTGAGGTCGCCTGACCCGGACACGGCCCGGACACCGCCCCGGACGCCGCGCCGTTCGGCGCGGCAGCGGCGTAGGTTGCCACTGTGCAGGACCCCGCCCCCGATGCCGCCCGAGAGGCAGCCCCCGATCCAGCCCCCGATTCGCTCGACGTGGGTGAGGCGCCCGGATCCGGCCCGAAGTCCCTGTTCGTTGACCTGAGCCCGCTGCGGGCGAGCCCGCCATTTGCCCGACTCTGGATCGGGAACACGTTGGCCGGGATCGGTGCGGTGATGACCACCACCGCGGTCGCGCTGCACATCTATCACCTGACCGGCTCGACCTTCATGGTCTCGCTCGTGGCGTGGTTCTCACTGCTGCCGATGATTGCCGCGGGCCTCTACGGCGGGGCGATCGCCGATCACTTCGACCGGCGGACGGTGGCGATCATCGCGTCCCTGGTCGCGTGGGCCTCCACGGTGTCGCTCGCCAGTGTTGCCTGGGCCGGGGTGAGCTTTGTCTGGCCCTTCTACGTCATCACCACCGTCAACGCCGTCGCGGCGACCATCGCGTCGGCCACCCGGCAGGCGATCATCCCCCGATTGCTCCCGATCAGGCTCCTGCCGCAGGCGGCTGCCCTCAGCGGCATCTCGATGGGGCTCATGGTCACGGTCGGTCCTGCCGTCGCTGGTCTGCTGGTGGCCCGGGTCGGCTACCCGTGGACCTACACCGCGGACGTGATGCTCTTCGTCGCCGGCTTCTTCGGGCTGTGGACGCTGCCTCGGATCCGTCCGGAGCGCCGCTCATCGATCGGCCCCTGGGAGTCGGTCCTCGAGGGGCTGGCCTACCTGCGCGATGCACCGAACATCCGGATGAGCTTCATCGTCGACCTCATCGCGATGACCTTCGGCCAGCCGATCGTGCTCTTCCCGGCCATCGGGGCCACCATCCTCGGGGGTGGTGCGGTCACGGTGGGCATCCTCACCGCGTCCTATGCGGTCGGGGCGATCGTCTCGAGTCTGGGATCAGGACGCGTGACCGCCTGGCGGTGGCAGGGTCGAGCGATCCGCAACGCGATCGCCTCCTACGGACTCTCGATGCTCGGCCTCGGGCTGGTGCTCGCCTATGTCGTCCTCGGCGGGCACGCGGTCACCTCGAGCGACTTCGCGGATGTCCTGTGGCCGGCCCTCATCGCCGCGTGTCTCTGTCTCGTGGCGTCCGGTGCCTCCGACAACGTGTCCTCCATCTTCCGGATGACGATCCTGCAGGCAGCGGTGCCCGATGCGATCCGGGGCCGCATCCAGGGCGTCTTCACGGTGGTCGTGACCGGCGGTCCGCGGCTGGGTCAGATGTTCGCCGGCACCCTGGCCGCCCTCACCGTCACCTGGCTGCCCACCGTGGTCGGCGGGGTCCTCGTGGTGGTGCTGGTGATCGTCAGCGTGGCGCGGGTGCGGTCCTTCCGCGACTACGACGCTCGGAACCCGCAGCCCTGACGGCTGCCGTGCGGGCGACCGCCGGTGGACGACCGCAGCGACGTCCCCGTCCATCGCAGTGCGGGGGTCCGGCGCATCGCTGGTGCGGGCCCGACTCAGGCGTCCGGGTAGCCCTGCGGGTTGGCGCTCTGCCAGCGCCATTGGTCGACGCACATGTCATCGAGCGTCTTGGTGGCCTGCCACCCGAGCTCACGGTGGGCCTTGTCCGGGTTGGCATAGGACTCTGCCCCATCACCGGCCCGACGGCCGACGACCTCATAGGGCAGCTCGCGCCCGACGGCGCGCTCGAACGCGTGCAGCACGTCCAAGACGCTGGACCCCTCACCGGTGCCGAGATTCCACACGGACAGCGGCTGGTCGGTCGTGGACAGTTTGGCCAGGGCGGCCAGGTGCCCGGCGGCCAGGTCCTCGACGTGGATGTAGTCCCGCAGCGGCGTGCCGTCCGGGGTGGGGTAGTCGTCGCCGAAGACCTGCAGCCGCTCCCGGCGCCCGACCGCGACCTGGGCGATGAAGGGCATCAGGTTGTTGGGGATCCCCTGCGGGTCCTCGCCGATCGTCCCGGACGGGTGGGCCCCCACCGGGTTGAAGTAGCGCAGCAGCGCGATCCGCCACGACGGGTCAGCGACGGCAACGTCGCGCAGCACCTGCTCGATCATCACCTTGGTCCAGCCGTAGGGGCTCGACGACGAGGTCGGCATCTCCTCGGTGAGCGGCGGCGCGTGGTTCCCATAGACGGTGGCCGAGCTGGAGAAGACGAGGCGACGCACGCCATAACGCTGCATGGCGCGCACGAGGGAGAAGGTCGAGTTGAGATTGTTCTCGTAGTACTCGAGTGGCTTCTCGACGCTCTCGCCGACCGCCTTGAGGCCGGCGAAGTGGATCACCGCGTCGATCTGCTCGTCGGCAAAGAGATTCTCGGTCTTGTCCGGGTCGCGCAGATCGAAGGCGTGCACGGGCACGTGCGTGCCAGTCAGTGCCTCGAGTCGCCCGACGACGCTGGGCTTGCTGTTGCCGAAATGGTCGACGATCACGACGTCATGACCGGCGGCGGCGAGTTGGACCACGGTGTGCGAGCCGATGTAGCCAGCCCCGCCACTGACGAGTACGCGCATGGCCATCAGCGTAGTGCTGGCGCCCCGCCCGGCTGGGAGGGTGCCCCGGCTGGGGAGGGAGCTCAGCGGCATACGGGCGACGGGGTATGCCGTTGAGCCGCCCATCCCACGCACGCGTCATCGCGCGCGGGGCGGGTCAGCCGGCTGCGGCGACGAGCAGGGCGATCGGGGTGACGAGCAGCACCACGGCGAAGGAGTACATCGCCACCGACACGACGCGGGGGTCGAGGCCGACGATCGGGCCGCCCTCGAGCAGGCCGATCCGGACTCTTGCGACGGACGCGTCCTCGCGGATCGCCATGGAGCCCGGTGGTTTCGGGCCGCTGGCCATGAGGACGATGGCGCGGGCCGTGGTGACGGCGCCCGATCGACGCACGGCGGCCCGGTCGGCGAGGACCTCGATGAGCAACTGGACCTCGTTGAGCGACGCCTGGGAGC